>JAKAQQ010000135.1 GCA_021819635.1 Pseudomonadota bacterium | reverse complement strand
TCCACCACCGGTTGTCCACCCTGCCCGCCCTCTCCCCGCCCCGCGCCCGCCCCGTCGCGGACACCACCCTCGGGTGGCGCCTTCTCTTGGTGCTGGCCGTGTACCGGGCGATTCCCCTGGCCCTCGTCCTGCTGCTGCTTCTCGGCGCCTCGATGCCGGGGCTGCGCGTCTCTCCGCCGGGTCGCGACGCGCTCTTTCTCACGGTGGCCGGCGGCTACGTCGTCACTGCGGTCGCGCTCACCGCCCTCCTTTTCCTGCGCCGTCCGGCGCTGCACCTCCACGCACCGCTCGCGGTCGGCGGCGATCTCTTCTTCCTCTCCCTCCTGACCCTGAGCGGCGGGGCCTACGGACCCGAGTTTGCGATCGTCATGCTGGTCCCGACGGCGGTGGGGGGCGCGCTCTTCGGCCGTCGGACCACGCTCGCTCTCATCCTCGCCGCCAGCGCCGTCGTCCTCGCCCGCGGTCTTCTCAACGCCGCCGCAAGCGGCCACTACGCGTCGCTGCCCTTCACGACAATCCTCGTCTGTGGCCTCCTCCTCCTGCCCCTGACCCTGCACAGCGTCGCCGCACGGCTGCGCGAGCACCAGTCCCTCGCCGACCTTCGCACCCTCGACGTCGAGAATCTCGAAACCCTCAACGCCTATCTTGTCGACCAGATCGGCACCGGGATCGTCGTCCTCGACAGCCGCCGTCACCAGGCACGACGCGTGAACCGCGCCGCCGAAGAACTCCTGGGGGGAGGCGACCGCAAGGAGGCGCTCGCGCGCCTCGAACGCCTGCGTGCAAACTGGGAAGGGGCGACCGCTCCGGTCACGATCCAAGGACACGACGGCCGCCCACTCGCGGTCGAGCAGCGCCGTCTCGCCGCGGACGTGACGCTCCTCGTGCTCGAGGATCTCACCCGCATCGAGAAGCGCATCCACGAGACCAAGCTCGCCGCGCTCGGGCGGCTGAGCGCCGCCGTCGCCCACGAAATCCGCAACCCCCTGAGCGCCATCCAGCACGCGGAGCAGCTCCTCGAAGAGTCCGCCAATCTCGACGTCGAAGACCGGCACCTTCTCGAGATCATTCACGACCAGGGCCGGCGTCTCGACGGGGTCATTCGCACCGTGCTCTCTCTCTCGCGCGGAGAATCGGGGCGCGCGGAGCGTCTCGACCTCGACACTTGGCTCGAGGGTTTCGCGGAAGAGTTCCGAAGCCGCAACGGGCTCGAGGAAAGCGAGCTGACGCTGCGTCTCGACCGTGAGCTGGGCCCCTACCGCGTGCACGTCGACCCGGGCCACCTCCAGCAGATCGTCTGGAACCTGGCCGACAACGCGCTGCGGCACGGCCGCCCGCCCGAAGCGGCGGGGCGGATTCTCCTCCGCCTCACCCGTCCCGCGCACTCCCCGCCCCGGGCTCATCTCGGCGTGCTCGATCACGGGACGGGACTGGGGGAGGAATCCGTGGAGAAGATCTTCGAACCGTTCTACACCACGACCAGCCAAGGCACGGGTCTCGGCCTCTTCATCGCCCGCGAGCTCTCCCTCCTCAACGGCGGGCGGCTGCAGTACCGCCGCCGTGCCTCGGGCGGAAGCGAATTCTACATCCAGTTTCCGCTCGCGCCGTGACGCTCCCTCCGCCCCACCCCCACGCCCGCGTGCTCATCGTCGACGACGAGCGCGATCTCGTCGACCTTCTTTCGATCACGTTGCGGCGCATGGGACTCGAACCGGAGGGGGCCTCGGGCCTCGCCGAGGCCCGCGACAAACTCGCCGCGGGCGGGTTCGGACTCTGCCTCGCCGACCTCCGTCTCGGAGACGGCGACGGGCTGGACCTCGTGGCCTGGATCCAAAAGCATCGCCCGGAGACGCCGGTCGCCGTCCTCACCGCCCACGCCAGCGTCGACGCGGCGGTGCGCGCCCTCAAGCTCGGCGCGTTTGACTTCGTGACCAAGCCCGTGGACCTCGAGGTCCTCCGCCGTCTCGTGAACGCGGCCCTCCACAATCCGCCCTCCCCCCTCGACCGGCTGACCCGGCTGGTGGGGCACGCGGCGTGCACGGAGGCCCTCCGTCAGACCATCGTCCGTGTCAGCCGCACCCAAGCCCCGGTGCACGTCCACGGGGAAACGGGCACCGGCAAGGAGCTCGTCGCGCGACTGATTCATCAGACCGGAAGCCGGAGCGAAGGCCCGTTTGTCGCCGTCAACTGCGGCGCGATTCCCCAGGAGCTCGTCGAGAGCGAACTCTTCGGCCACCGCCGCGGCGCCTTCACCGGGGCCGTCGCGGACCACACGGGGCTCATCCGTGCCGCCGAAGGCGGCACGCTCTTCCTCGACGAAATCGCCGATCTGCCCCTCGCGACGCAGGTCAAGCTCCTGCGGGTGCTGCAGGACAAGGCGGTCCGTCCGGTGGGCGGGCAGCAGGAAACGGCGGTCGACGTCCGTTTCATCTCGGCCACCCACCGCCGTCTCGAGACCGAGGTCGCGGCCGGGCGTTTCCGCGAAGATCTCTACTACCGCCTGGTGGTCATCGAGATCGATGTCCCGCCGCTCCGCGAGCGGCGGGAGGACATCCCGGACCTCTGCACGTCGATTCTCGCCCGCCTTGGGGCCCCGCCCCCCCTCACGCTCAGCCCCGAGGCCCTCGCGCTCCTCGCGGGGCACGCCTTCCCGGGCAACGTCCGCGAGCTCGAGAACATTCTCGAACGGGCCTCGAACCTGACCGACGGCGTGACGATCGAAGCCCGGCACATCGTGCTGAGGGAGCGGCCGACGACGGCCCCCACCCCATCTCCGGTCCCCCCGACTGCGGAAGCCGCGTCCTTATCTCTGCCCCGTTATCTCGAGAGCCTGGAGCGCGAGCGGCTCGCGGAGGCGCTCCAGATCTGCGGGGGGAACAGGAGCGCGGCCGCCCGACGTCTCGGCCTCACGCTGCGGCAGCTCCGCTACCGGCTCAAGAAGCTCGGGCTGGACGGCGGCCCGGAGCGTTGAGGATCAGGAGCCCCCGGCGAGAAGCCGACGCCGCAATCCTTCGTACACCCGAAGAAGCCGGAGTTCCTCGTCGTCGATGAGCCCGCGGGCGCGGGCCTCCTCGAGATCGGGGCCGTCCTCACCCTCGGGGCAGAGCCCGCGCCCGGCGGCGTCCGCGACCCGCCCGCGGGCGTCGTGCACCCGCCCGTAGAGCTCGAACCCCCATTCGAGGAGGGCCCCGGGATCGTCTTCCTGGCGCGGAACGTACCGGCGGCCGACGAGACGGTCGTGGGCGGTCGACGGCGCGAGGAGAATCGAGGCCACCCGCCGCTCCTGGGCCGGATCGAGCGGACGCTGCGCCCGCCCGAAGGGGCTGACGAAAAAACGCAACAAGCCGCGCTCGGGCCCGTAAGGCAGGGCCAGGACAAGGTCGTGGATGTGGTGCTCGAGTTCGGCCACAAGGTCCGTGAGCGTGGTGGTGTAGATCTCGGCGAGGGCCCCGTCTTCGTCGGTCTCGGAAGCGCAGGCACGCAAGAGGGCCATGAGCTCGAACGCCGCGCCGAGAATACGACGCAGGACAAGCGCCCGTTCCGGTTCCTCGACGAACGTCCGTCCGCGGTGCACGAAGAGATGGATCTCGAGAAGAAGGGCGTAGGCCGCCGAGAGGCGCGCCAGCTCCCGCCCCGCCTCGAGACGCACGCGGCCGATACGGACGGGGTCGCGCACCCGGAGCGTACGCCGCAATCCCAGAAGAAAACTGCGCGCCGCGTAGGAGACCCCGCGTCCCAGGTTGTCGACCAGGAGGCGGTCGTGGATGAGGCGCGCCCGCGGCCCCGCTTCCGGCGTGAGCAACTGACGCACGTAGGTGTCGAAGTTGGGATGCAGCCGCCGGGCCAGGCGCCACGCCTCGGCGGCGTGGGCGCCGGCGGGG
>JAKAQQ010000134.1 GCA_021819635.1 Pseudomonadota bacterium | reverse complement strand
GTCCAGCGTGAACTCTACGGACCCGTCTATCTGCGGCTCCCGCCTCCGGACGGGGACCCCGTTCCTTCCCCGGAGAGCTCCCCCGCATGACCGCGCTTCCGCCCCTCGAGGTTCTTGTCGAAACGGCGCTTCTCGCCGCCGGTCGCCCGCTTGCGCTGGCCGATCTCCGCCGTCTCTTCCCCGAAGAGACGGCCCCGAGCGACGAGGAGCTTGGCGGCGCCCTGGCCGCCGTGGCCCGGCAGGCCTCCGAACGCGGTCTCCTTCTCCGCGAGGTGGCGAGCGGGTACCGTCTCGAGGTCCGCCCCGACCTCGCGTCCTTCCTCACGCCGCTGTGGAACGAGCGCCCCCCGCGTTATTCCCGGGCGCTTTTGGAAACCCTCGCGCTCATCGCGTACCGCCAGCCGATCACGCGCGCCGAGATCGAGGAGGTGCGGGGGGTGTCGTTGGCGACCTCGATCCTGAAGACCCTTGAGGAACGCGAGTGGGTGCGCGTCGTCGGTCATCGCGACGTCCCGGGGCGCCCGGTTCTCTACGCGACCACCCGTCAGTTTCTCGACTACTTCGGGCTCGCCCGCCTGGAAGAACTGCCGGCGCCCGAGGAACTCGAGAGGCAGGCGGGACTCGACGGCGAGCCGGGCACGGACGGCGGCGACCGGCTGCTCGTGGCGCTTCCCGTGGCGGAGCCCGCCGCGGACACTCCGGGAAGCGCCTCGGGGAACGGGGCCCTGCCCGCGTGTGCCGCCGCGGACGAGCCGTCCCCGTGAACGTCGAGGGACGGCCTGAACCGCCCCGCATCCAAAAGCATCTCGCCGCGCTTGGTCTCGGCTCACGGCGCGAGATCGAGGGCTGGATCCTTGCCGGCAGGGTCGCGGTCGACGGGCGCGTCCTCAGGCTCGGGGAGAGGCTGCCCCCTTCCGGGGTGATCACCGTCGACGGACGGCCCGTGGCCCGGGCGACCGCCGTGGAGCCGCGCGTCCTCCTCTACCACAAACCGCCCGGGGAACTCAGCGCGCGGAGTGACCCCCGCGGGCGGCGCCTCGTTTTCGACCGTCTCCCGTCGCTCGCCGGGGGCCGCTGGGTCATGGTCGGGCGGCTCGATTACGCGACCGAGGGGCTCCTGATCTTTACGACCGAGGGGGCTTGGGCCCACGCCCTCATGCACCCGCGCAACGCCGTGCTGCGCCGTTACGCGGTCCGGGTCCTCGACCCCTTGTCCGAGGACGACGTGCGCCGTCTTCTCGCCGGCGTCCGTCTCGAAGACGGGCGGGCGTCGTGCGCGGAACTCGCCCCCCTCGGGGGCGAGGGGCGCAACCGCTGGTACGGGCTTGTGGTCCACGAGGGACGCAACCGCCTGGTCCGGAGGCTCTTCGAGGCCGTGGGCCACCCCGTGAGCCGCCTCGTCCGCACCGCCTACGGCCCCCTCGTGCTGCCGCCGTCGTTGCGCCGCGGGCAGATGCAGGAACTTGCGGCCGGGGAGATCGACGCCCTGAGCGGCTGGCTTGGGACGCTTCCCGATCCCCCGCCTCGCCCGGAGGCCCGCCCCGCGGGCGGGGACGTCAGTAGCGGAAGAGGGCGCCGCCCCAGGTGAAGCCGCCGCCGAAGGCGGCGCACAGAACCGTCTGCCCGCGGCGGATCCGTCCGCTGCGGATGCCGACGTCGAGGGCGAGCGGGACCGACGCGGTCGATGTGTTGCCGTGCTCGGCAATGGTGACGATGATCTTCTCCTCCGGGAGAGAGAGTTTCTCGGCGATGGCCTGAATGATGCGGATGTTCGCCTGGTGCGGCACCAGCCAGTCGAGATCCCCGGGGGCGAGACCGGCGTCGTTGACGAGGGCGACGGCCAACTCGGTCAGGACCGAGACGGCCTTGCGGAACACCTCGCTGCCCTGCATCCGGATGTAGTGCCCCTCGTGGATGAGGCGGTCAAAGTGGCGGCCGATGCCGGAGGTCGTGTGGAGGAGGTGCTGGTAGCGGCCGTCGGCTCCGGTGCGGACGGCGAGGACGCCGGGCTCGCCCGCCGCTTCGAGGGTGACCGCTCCGGCGCCGTCCCCAAAGAGGATGCAGGTGCTCCGGTCTCCGTAGTCGGTGATGCGCGAGAGCATCTCGCCGCCCACGACAAGCGCCCGGCGGGCGCGCCCCCCGGAGATCATGGTTTCGGCCAGGTTGAGCGCGTAGACAAACCCGGCGCAGGCCGCTTCGAGACTGAACGCCGTGCACGGCCCGGCCCCGATCCGCTCCTGGAGCAGGACCCCCATGTTGGGGAACACGAGGTCGGGGGTGGTGGTTCCAACGATGATGAGGTCCAGGCTCCCGGGTTCCCAGCCGGCGGCCTCGAGCGCCCGACGGGCGGCCTGCTCGCACATGTCGAGCGTCGTTTCCCCGGGAGCCACGACGTGCCGCCGCTCGATGCCCGTGCGCTTGCGGATCCAGGCGTCGTTCGTCTTGACCAGGCGCTCGAAGTGCGCGTTGTCCAGGATCCGTTCGGGGACGTAGCTGCCGGTTCCGGCCACGCGCGCGTAACGCCGCCCGTCGGCGCGGCTCATACCGCCGTCACCTCGTGCGGGGGAGGGGCGAGGCGGGCGGCGAGATGCCCGGGGACGTCGTAGGCCACCTCCTGGAGCGTCCGCTCAAGCGCTTGGCGCACGGCGTACGCGTTGGAGCCGCCGTGGCTCTTGACCACGATGCCGCGGAGCCCGAGGAAACTCGCGCCGTTGTACCGCCCGGGATCCAGGCGTCGGCGCACGCGCTTCAGGACGCTCGAGGCGACGACGGCCTCGAGGCGCGAGAGCCAGGAGGCGGCGAATTCCTCCCGGAGGATCCCGCTGAGGTAAAGGGCGAACCCCTCGGCGGTCTTGAGCGCGACGTTGCCGGTAAAGCCGTCGGTGACGATGACGTTGACGACTCCGGCGTGGATGTCGTGCCCTTCGACGTAGCCGTGGTAGCCCGGGAAACCGTCGGCGAGGCGGCGGTGGGCGCGACGGAGGGTCTCGTGCCCCTTGGTTTCTTCCGACCCGACGTTGAGAAGACCGACGGTGGGCTCCTCGATGCCGTAGACGGCCCGGGCGAGGGTGGTGCCCATGAGCGCGAACTGCACGAGGTGCTCGTCGCTGGCCTCGAGATTGGCCCCGAGGTCCAGCATGAGGGTCGGCCGCCCGCGCGCGGGGATGGGCGTGCAGATGGCCGGCCGATCGATCCCGGGGAGGGTCTTCAGGATCATGTAGGCCAGAGCCATGAGCGCCCCGGTGTTGCCCGAGCTCAGACAGGCCGCGGCCCGTCCTTCGGCGACGGCGAGGATGGCCCGCCGCATCGAGGAGTCCTTTTTTGCGCGCAGAACCCGTGACGGGGAATCGTCCATGGTGACGACGTCCTGGGCGGCCTCGATGTGGATGCGCGCGCGGAGCGCCTCGGTCTGCGGCAGAAGGGGCTCGATGATCTCCGGCCGTCCGCAGAGGAGGATCTCGAGGCCGGGACGGTCGCGGAGGATGCCCGTGACCGCCGGGATCACGGCCTCCGGGCCCAGGTCCCCGCTCATGGCGTCAACGGCGATCGTCACCGAACGGGGGGGGGTGGTCACGTCGGCGGCCCCGGAACGGGGATCAGGAAGCGTTGTCGTCGTCGGGCAGCGGCGGCGTGAAGATCCGTTTTCCACGGTAGAACCCGTCGGCCGTGACGTGGTGACGGCGGTGGAGCTCGCCCGTGGCCGAATCGGTCGATGTCGTGGGCGGGCTCAACGCGTCGTGGGCGCGGCGCATGTCGCGGCGCGAGCGGGTCTTGCGGTGTTTCTGCACGGCCATGGTGCGGATCCTCTGAAAAGGCGTACGCCGGTGGTGCATCGTCCGTCCCGGAAACACTCCGGGTTCTTCGTCCAGCACCGGTACGGCGAA
>JAKAQQ010000133.1 GCA_021819635.1 Pseudomonadota bacterium | reverse complement strand
CAAGCTCGCCGACCGCCTGCACAACATGCGCACCCTCGACGCCATGCCCCCGCTCAAGCAGCGCCGGATCGCCCGCGAGACACTGGAGATCTACGCCCCGATCGCCCTGCGCCTCGGCATGAATCAAATGCGCATGGAGCTTGAGGACACCGCGTTCCGTTTTCTCCACCCCCGCCGCCACGAGGTGCTCGCCCACCGCCTGCGGGACAGCCGGCGTCAGCGCGAGGCCGTCTTCCGCCGTCTCGTGGCGCGGCTCGAGGACGCGCTCGGCGAACGGGGCGTGGCGGCCACGATCGAGAGCCGGGAGAAGCATCTCTACGGGATCTACCTCAAGATGCGGCACAAGGGGGTTCCCCTGCACGAGGTCCTCGACCGCTACGGCGTCCGCATCATCGTCGAGGACATCGACGCGTGCTACCGCGCCCTCGGGGTGGCCCACGGCCTCTACACGCCCCAGCTCAGCCGGTTCAAGGACTACATCGCCATTCCCAAGACCAACGGCTACCAGTCTCTCCACACCGTGCTGGTCGGCCCGGGCAGTCTTCCGCTTGAGATCCAGATCCGGACCCGGGCGATGCACCGGGTCGCGGAAGACGGCATTGCGGCCCATTGGCGCTACAAGAACGGGGACGACGACGTGCGGCCGCAGGAACTGCGCGCGCGTGAGTGGCTGCGGACGCTTCTCGAGATGCACGAGGGGACGGCAAACGCCAGCGAGTTCCTCGACAACGTCAAGGTCGATCTCTACCCCGACGAGGTCTACGTCTTCACCCCCCGGGGGCGCATCCATCGTCTCCCCCGCGGGGCGACCCCGGTCGACTTCGCCTACGCGGTGCACACCGATCTCGGCAACGGGTGCGTGGCGGCCAAGGTCGACCGCCGTCTTGTCCCTCTGCGCACCCCTCTCGTGAGCGGGCAGACCGTGGAGATTATCACCGCCCGCGGCGCGCACCCCAACCCCATCTGGCTCAACTCCGTGGTGACCGGCAAGGCGCGGACGGCGATTCGCCAGTACCTCAAAAACCTCGAGCGGGCGGAGGCCACGGCCCTCGGCCGGCGTCTCCTTGACGAAACCCTTGCGGCGCGCGGCCTCCGTCTCGCCGGTCTTGGCGAAGCGGCGCTCACCGACTACGCGCACCGCCTCGGGCTGCCCGACGCGACGTCGCTCCTGACGGCCGTCGGTCTCGGCGAGCGGCCGGCGCCGCTCGTGGCCCACTACCTCGTCGAGCCGCAGGGCGGCGAGGAGGCGGGGGTGGCCGCGGGCGCGGCCGCGATCGCGATCCGGGGGACGGAAGGCATGGTGGTCCACTACGCCCGCTGCTGCTACCCGGTGCCCGGGGACCCGATCGTTGGCCATCTCTCCGCCGGGCGCGGCGTGGTCGTGCACCGCAGCGACTGCCCGAACGTGACCGAGCATCGTCCGGATGCAAGCAAGTGGGTCGACGTGGCCTGGGACCCCGCCGTGACGGGCGACTACGCCGTGGCGCTCCGGATCGACGTGGAAAACGCGCGCGGCATCCTCGCGCAGGTCGCGGCCGCCATTGCGGAAGCCGGCTCGAACATCCATCAGGTGGCCGTCACCGAGCACGACGAGCGCTTGGCGACGCTCGATTTCGTGTGCACCGTACGCGACCGCCGCACGATCGCCACCCTCTTCCGCCGACTTCGTCACGCCCCGGGTGTCGTCCGCCTCGCCCGGGTCCCCAACTGATTCTCCCGCCCGAGCGCCGCGCATGACCCGTTCCGATCCCCGTCCCGTTCTTAGCCCCGAGGCCCCCGCCCCCCTCGGGATCTACAGCCCCGGCCTCCGGCTCGGTTCGTGGCTGTTTCTCTCCGGTCAGATCGGGCTCGATCCCGGGAGCGGGCGGATGCCGGAGGGCCCGTTCGAGGAAGAGGCGCGGCGCGTTTTCGCCCATCTCGACGCCCTCTGCCGGGCGGCCGGGGCCACCCGTGCCGACATCGTCCGCCTCGGGGTGTTCCTCACCGACCTCGGCCACTACAAGGCGTTCAACGCGCTTATGGCCGAACTCTTTGCTCCCCCCTACCCCGCGCGGACGGTCGTGGCGGTCGCCGCCCTGCCCCGCGACGCCCGGGTCGAGGTCGACGCCATCGTGCGCCTGCCCGACGACGCCTAGGCGGCGAAGACCACCGCTTCGGAGGAGAAGACCGGCCCGTCGACGCAGACCCGCTTCATCGCGATCCCGGCGTCGGTGCGGATCGCGACGGTGCATCCACCGCAACCGCCCACCGCGCAGGCCATGAGCTCTTCGAGGCAGAGCTCGCCCGGGACGCCGTGGAGGCGACAGAGCCTCTGGACCTCGGCCAGCATGGGGGCGGGCCCGCAGGCGGCCACCTCGGCCGCCTCCCGCTCGGAGGGGCTGAGGGCCGAAAGGCGAACGGCCAGAAGGTCGGTCACGTGGCCGGGGTGGATCCCGGGTCGCCGGCAGGCGCGGCTGGCGAGAGCGCTGGGAATCCCGAGCGCGCGGGCGCGCGCGAGCTCCGTTGGCGCTCCGCTCTCCTCAAGGAGCGCCAGGGGGAAGGGGAGCTCGGAGCCGTAGAGAAAGAGGAGGGCGCCCGGGTCGCGACCCTCGCGAGCGAGGGATTCGGCGAGGAAGAGGACGGGGGGGAGCCCGACGCCGCCCGCGACGAGAAACTTGCGGGGTCGCCCGGGATCGGGGCGGAACGGGCGGCCGATCGGCCCGAGGAGGTCAAGGGGCGCGCCCTCGGCGGCGTGGGAGAGGAGCAGGGTCCCCCGTCCCGTGATTTTGTAGAGGATCTCGATCCGGTCATCACGTGCGCCCATGACCGACATCGGTCGGCGCATGGGGAGAAGAGGATCGCAGCGCGCATGCACGAAGGAGCCCGGCCGGGCGTGGGCGGCGATGCCCGGGGCGTGGAGGGTCAGGATGCCCTGCCCGCCGGGGTGGTGCTCGTGGCGGAGGACACGGCCCTCTTCGGTGAGCACGGGCGGTTCCGGGCTGTGTTCCGGAGGGCGGGCGGGGCGGCTCACGAGAGGAAGGCCTCGAGCACCGCGAGGCGGATCCAGACCCCGTTGGCGACCTGTTCGAGGATCCGGGAGCGGGGGCCGTCCGCCACGGCGCTTGCGATCTCGACGCCGCGGTTGAGCGGTCCCGGATGGAGCACGATGGCGTCGGGACGGGCGAGGGCGAGCCGGCGCTCGTCGAGCCCGTGGTCTTCGAGGTAGCGGTCGAGATCGGCGGGTGGGGATTCCCAGCGTTCCTTCTGAAGGCGCAGGGCGATGAGGACGTCGGCGTCGCGGGCGGCCTCGTCGGCCTCGAGGCGCCGGGCTCCGGGGTAATCGTCCGGCCTCATCCGCTCGCGGAAGGGGCCGGGGGCGAGGCGGACGTCGCGAACGCCGAAGAGCGAGAAGAGCGCCAGGGTGGAGCGGGCGACGCGCGAATGGGCGACGTCGCCAAAGACGGCGACGGCGATGTCGGGGAAACGAGGGCTATGGTCAAGGACGGTGAGAAGGTCAAGGAGCGCCTGCGTCGGGTGGGTGCGGTCGGCCTCCCCGGCGCTCACCACCCGAAGGTGTCCGCGGGTGCCGGCCAGGAGTGTCCGGGCCGCGCCCGCGAAGCCGTGGCGGACCACGGCAAGCCGGTGCCCGAGCGCCTCAAGCGTCGCCCCGGTGTCGGCCAAGGATTCGCGCTTGACAATCGAGGATCCGGCGGCGTCGAGATGGGCCGGGCGAAGCCCCAGAAGCGCCGCGGCCCGCTCGAACGAGAGTCGGGTCCGGGTGCTGGGTTCGGCGAAGAAATGGACCAGTCCGGTCGCGGCGGGGGGGGGACGCGGGGGGGCCCCGGAACGCAGCGCGCGGGCGCGGGCCAGGAGTTCTTCCAAGCGGGATCGGGACCAGTCCTCGAGCTCGG
>JAKAQQ010000132.1 GCA_021819635.1 Pseudomonadota bacterium | reverse complement strand
AGCGCCTTCAACTCGATGCCTCGTTGCAGACCCTGCTGCAGATTTTGTCGGTAACTGTTTTCGAAAAAGTTCCACTGAAACAAGCTCTTACGCCAAGGGAGGCAAATCCAGAAATCCACGCCCCCGCTACCCAATTGAATTTGTTCGAGTTTTAAACCGGACGCTATTGAGCCATCGTTTCACCTTCATTTTGACCTTGCCGATACCGTGTGCCTCGTACCAATGCACTTCCGCCAGCGCTTGCGTACCATCGTTCAGTCCTATCATGGCAACGCCTTTCTTCTTTTTCCAGTTCCCGTCACCATGCTGTGCTCTGAGTCCGGCCAACTCCCGGATGCCGGTGCCGTCGGCGATGGTCTCGACGTGCTGAATGTGTCCTGGTGGGCATCCGTCCGCAATTCAACAGAGGCCTTGAACGGTCGGCGTGCGGGCCATTCTCGGGCATCGCTCCAGGCAGGGTGCGCTCGTACCCTCGACGTCGTGGCGTCCCTCGTTTTGCACGCCGGGCTTGTCGAAACGAGGGACGGGGCCCGGCGTTTCTTGACTTCCGACTTGCTCTTTCCCCATCTGCTGTCCTATAATGATGCAAGGGGGCAGTAAGGGTCGTCTTGAGATTCGGCCTTTTTTGCTTGGCCAGGGATTCCCGGCATCGTCCCTTGGCTGTACGAGGTTTGCGCCATGAGTGAAATCGTTCCAATTGATCAACGGGTGTGGAGAAGGGTCGAGCGAATCATCGACACCCGCTACGAGGATCCCAAGCACCAGAAACGGATCCAGAAGATCGCCCAGCATTACCTTGCCGGGAAGACCTGCGCCGCCATCGCCGAGAACGTCGGCGTGACCGCGGAACGCGTCCGCCAGATCCTGCGTGGTCTCGGGATCAAACGTCAGCAGGGCGGTGTGTCGCTGCGTACCCGACGGCGGATGCAGGCGCAGGAAGCGGAGAAGCTGCGCAAGTTCGAGCGGCTCGCCCGCCGCTATTACCACTGCACGAACGAGGAAGTGGAGGCGGTCATCCGCGCCTGGCGGGCCCTGTCGGCCGCCCACCGCAAGCTCCCCCACTGGGCCCATCGTTCCCCGTTGCACCGTTTCCGTGTTTTCCACGCCTCCCTGAAGAACCGGCACCGTACGGTCACGCTCACGCTTCCCGAGTGGTGGGCTCTCTGGGAGGAATCGGGGCATTGGACAACCTACGGGCGCGGGCGCAACAAGCACCACATGGAAGTGCGGCATCCGGAGCGCCCGGTCGACGTCCGGAATCTTGTCGTGGTGGCCTCGTCGGACCCGACCTCCTCCCCGTCGTCCCGATCCGCCGCCCCACGCCGGGGAGCGACCGCCAAGCGAGGCCGCGGAACATCGGCGAAGACGCAAGCGACCGAAGGCCGCAAGCGTACCCGCCCCACCGGTCGGGCCAGCGCCCGCTGAACGCCCGCTTTTCGGCTCCTGCCCGCGCGTGGGCAGGAGCCCGCGGTTGTGCCCGGCGCGGCCCCGTGCTTCCTCCCGAGGTGGGAGCCGTCCCTTGGAGAGACGCTCCATGAATTGGGACGAGTGAATCGACCGGAGAATCGAGCGGTCGTTTTTCTGCTAACCGATTGTTTTTGTTGTTTTTATGGTGCCGAGAAGAGGACTCGAACCTCCACGGATTGCTCCACTGGTACCTGAAACCAGCGCGTCTACCAGTTCCGCCATCTCGGCACGCTTGACGTACCATAGCGATTTTAGGGGCGGGCCAGAACGATGTCAACAGGGCGGCGCCGCAAACCGGCCAGCAAGGAAGCCGTGAGGCCGAAAAAAGAATCGGGCCATGGTCCTGCCCAATGGCCCCGTGACGATCCGGACCACGCGGAAGAGGCCCGGCGTTACGAACGACCGATACCGAGCCGCCGTTTCCTGCAGCAGTGGTTTCTCGCGCACCAGCGCCCGGCCAGCGTCGAGGAGATCATCCTCGCCTGCGGGCTCGAGCCCGAGCGGGACGCCGAAGCCCTGCGCCGGCGTCTCACCGCCATGGTGGGCCAGGGAATCCTTCTTCTCAACCGTGCGGGACTGTGGTGCCTGACCGACCACCTTCCGCTCACGAGCGGTCTTGTGCAGGCGGCGCGGGACGGCTTGGGCTACGTCCTCCCGCTCAACGGGGATCCGCCGATCACGCTCGCCCCCGTCGAGATGGCCCGCGTGTTCGAGGGCGACCGCGTGCTCGTCCGCCCCTTGGAACGACCGGACGGCGCCCGCATGGGCCAGATCGTCGAGATCCTGGAGCGGGCGCAGACCGTGTTTGCCGGCCGCTTTGTCCGCGAACGCGGCGTGGCGCTGGTGCGCCCCCTTCACCCCCGCCTCGCGCAGGACTTCCCCGTGGCCCCCGGTGAAGACCGCGGGGCACGCGAGGGCGAATACGTCCGCGCCGAGATCCTTCACGCTCCCGAACGGCCCGGAGAGGGCATCGTGCGTGTCGTCGAGCGCTTTGGCGACGGACGCGGACCGGGCGTGCACACGAGCCTCGCGGTCTCCACCTACGGCCTTCGCGACGGTTGGAGCACGCAGGCCCTCGAGGAAGTCGCGGAGTTTCGCGAACCCCCCGACCGCTGCCCGGACGAACGGCGCGACCTCGAGGAGTGGCCCTTGGTGACGATCGACGGGGCCGACGCCCGCGATTTCGACGACGCCGTGGCCGCACGCCGGCTGCCCGGAGGCGGGTGGAAGCTCCTCGTTGCCATTGCCGACGTCTCGGCGTACGTTACCCCGGGCAGCGCCGTCGACCGTGAAGCGCGTGCCCGGACGACCTCGGTCTACTTTGTCGACCGGGTGGTGCCGATGCTTCCCGAGCGCCTGTCGAACGACCTTTGCTCGCTGCGTCCCGAGGTGCCCCGTTTCTGCCTGTGGTGCGAGATGGACATCGACGGGGAGGGCGAGGTCAAGCGAAGCCGCTTCGGCCGCGGCCTCATGAGGTCGCGGGCCCGGCTGACCTACGGCGACGTGGCCGTGGCCTGCGAGGACCGCGACCCCACCGCCCGCCGCGCCCTCGGCCCGCTCCTCGAACCCCTCGAGGATCTCTACGCTCTCTACGCCCGGCTGCACCGTGCCCGCCGTCGACGCGGGGCCCTCGATTTCGAGAGCAGCGAGGTCAAGGTCCGCCTTGACCGCCAAGGTCGCGTTACCTCGATCGACCCCGTCACGCGACGCGACGCGCACCGCCTGATCGAGGAGTGCATGATTGCGGCCAACGGGGAGGCGGCGCGCTTTCTCGAGCACCACCGCCTGCCCGCGCTTTACCGCGTGCACGAGCCTCCGCCCGCCGAGCGGCTGGCGGGCGTCCGGGAGAGCCTCCCCGCGTTTGGGCTCCGGCTGGGAGGCGGCGAGGCCCCACCCGTCACCGAATACGCACGTCTTCTGGAGCGGGTGGCCAAGAAACCCGAACGACGGCTCATCGAGATGCTCGTCCTGCGTTCGCTCAACCGCGCGGTCTACGAACCCCGGCCCCTCGGTCACTTTGGGCTCGGCCTCCGCCACTACACCCATTTCACGTCCCCGATCCGCCGCTACCCCGACCTCGTCGTTCACCGGGCGATCGCCGGCTACATTGAGGAAGCGGAGGTCTGCGAAACCCCGGCGACCCTCCACGAGCTCGGCGTCCAGTGCTCGCTCCGCGAGCGCATTGCGGACGAGGCAAGCCGTTTTGTTCTGCAGCGCTACATCCTGGCCCACCTCGAAAAACAGCTGGGGAGCGTCCACACGGGTCTCGTGACGGGGGTTATGCCTTTCGGGCTCTTTGTTGAGCTCGACGGACTTTACGCGAACGGCCTCGTGCACGTCTCGTCGCTGCCGTCCGATTACTACCGCCACGATCCGCGGACCGCCTCGCTCCACGGCGAGCAGCGGGGGGCGACCTTCCGGCTGGGCAACCGGAT
>JAKAQQ010000131.1 GCA_021819635.1 Pseudomonadota bacterium | reverse complement strand
CTGGGAAAGATAGCAACCACCAAGGTGGCCCGGGGGAGCGAGCGGCGGCGCCGGTCGGGCGGCCAACCCCCGGCGCCAGAGCCGGGTCCGCAGGATATGGGCCGTGAGTTCTTCGGCGGCGAGACGCCGCCGGGCCCGTTCCAGAAGAAGCGGAAGATCGGCCCCGGCGGGGGGGGCGTGCAGAACGCTCAGGGCTTCGGCGAACGAAGGGGTCTCGAGTCCCGCCCGCCGGAATAACGGCGTGAGCGTGTCCGTCCAGGCCGGGTCACGGTCGAGGCGGGCGAGACCGGCGTGCACGAGGCGTGCGCGCGTCCGGGGCGGGACCGCCCCGCGCGAGGAGTAGACGGCCTCAAGACTCCCCGGGCGCGTCGCCTCGGGTGAGGGCGCGGGGCGACAGCGGGGATGGACCATCTCGAGACCGTGCGGTCCGTGACGCAGGCGTCCGTAGGCGGCAATTCGGCGGCCCGGGGCAAAGCGGTGCCGGAGTCCGGGAAAAACGTGCAGGAAACGCAGGGCCAGGATCTCCCGGCCGGTCTCGTCGGCCAGGACGGCCACCCAGGCCTGTCGGGGTCGTGCCGTGTCAAAGGTCCGTGCAATCGTGCCCTCGACGAGCCCGCAGGCGCCGGGTTGGCGGGCGGCGGCGGCCAGCGGGGCGGTCCAGTCCTCGTAGCGTAGGGGGAGCTGGAAGAGGACGTTGGTGGGGAGGGCGGAGGATGCGGCCGCCGCGCGGGGGCGAGGGGTGCGTCGGGGAGAAGACGGGGGTTCCGTCGGCACGTCGCGTCGGGCCGGTCAGCCGAAACGGAGGATGGACTCGAGATTGGTCCGCGAGTCGGCGTTGGTGAGGGCGGTGTCGAGGCTGATGGTGCCCCGCTCGTAGAGGCGGGCCAGCGCGCGATCGAAGGTCTGCATGCCCTGCTCGCGGCTGCTCTCCATGGCCTCGCGGAGATCGCCGAGCTCTCCTTTGCGGACGAGATCGGCGATGTGCGGCGTGTTGAGCATCACCTCGACGGCCGCGACGAGGCGTTCCTCCTTGCTGGGGACGAGCCGCTGGGCCACGGCGGCGCGCAGCACCTCCGCCAGATCGGTCACGATCTGGCGGTGGGCGTCGACGGGGTAGAGGTTGAGAATCCGCTCGAGCGCCTGATGGGCGTTGCCCGTGTGCAGCGTGGCGAAAACCACGTGCCCGGTGGTGGCGAGTTCGAGCACGGAACTCATCGTCGCCCGGTCGCGGACCTCGCCGATCATGATCACGTCGGGGCTCGCCCGCAGCGCGCTCAGGAGGGCCTGCTCGTAGGACCCGACGTCCGAGCCGACCTCCCGCTGGTTGACGATCGATTTTTTGTTGACGAACGAGTACTCAATGGGGTCTTCGACCGTCAGAATGTGTTCGGCGTGCTGCCCGTTGCGCCAGTCGAGCAGGGAGGCCAGAGTGGTGGACTTGCCGGCGCCGGTCGATCCGACCACCAGAATGAGCCCGCGTCGCAACTGCGCGAGATCGGTGATGATGTCCGGGAGACCCAAGGTGTCGAGGGCCGGGATCGTCTGCGGGATGAAGCGCACGGCCAGCGCGGGCCACCCCCGCTGGCGGAAGACGTTGAGCCGGTAGCGGCCGATGCCGTCGAGCTGCAGGGCGGCGTCGACCTGCCCTTGGCTGGCGAAGCGCGCCCTCTGCTCCTCGGTGAGATGGCACTCGAGGGTGTTGGTAAGCATCGTGGCGTCCAGCGGTGTTTTCCCCACCGACCCCAGGCGCCCCTCCACCCGCATCTTGATGGTGGCCCCGACCGAGAGGTAGAGATCCGAGGCGTGGTGCTCCGCCATGAGGCGGAGATACGGCTCGAGGTTCACGGGAGGCGACTCACAGGGGGCGGCCGGAGTCGACGTCCTGAAGATGCAGGGACGCGATTTCCTGGTCAAAGGATTTCGGGTCGCGTTTGCTCTCGAGCTTGATGCGCAGGCGCAGTTCGTTCTGCGAATCGGCGTTGCGCAGCGCCTCCTCGTACGTGATTGTTCCGTCCTCGTAGAGATCGAAGAGGTGCTGGTCGAACGTCTGCATGCCGCTCTGGCGGGAGTGGGCCATGATCTCCTTGAGCTGGGCGACCTCGCCCTTGAAGATAAGATCGGCGACGTAGGGGGTGTTGATGAGGATCTCCATGGCGGCGACACGTCCCTCGCCGCTCGTCTTGCGCAAGAGCCGTTGCGAGATCATGCCGCGGAGGTTGAGCGAGAGATCCATGAGGAGCTGCTGCCGCTTCTCCTTGGGGTAGAGGTTGATGATGCGGTCCAGAGCCTGGTTGGCGCTGTTGGCGTGCAGCGTGCTCAGACAGAGATGACCGGTTTCGGCAAACTCGACCGCGTACTGCATCGTCTCCTGCTCGCGGATCTCGCCGATCAGGATGACGTCGGGGGCTTGGCGGAGCGTGTTCTTGAGGGCGTTGCCCCACGATTCGGTGTCGACCCCGAGCTCGCGCTGGGTGACGATGCAGCCCATGTGCCGGTGGACGTATTCGATCGGATCCTCAATCGTGACGATGTGCCCCCGGCTGTGCTCGTTGCGGTGACGGATCATCGCCGCGAGCGTCGTGGACTTGCCCGAACCCGTGGCGCCGACGACGAGCACAAGCCCGCGCTTGGACATGGCCACGTCACGCGTGACCGGGGGCAGGCCGAGGCCGTCGAGCGTGGGCACTTCGGTGTTGATGACGCGCAGGACGGCGCCCATCCGCCCTTGCTCGAGGTAGGCGCTGACACGAAAGCGGCCGATGCCGCGCGGGCTGATCGCGTAACTGATTTCCTTCGTCGCGTCGAACTCGCGACTCTGGCGGTCGTTCATGATCGCGCGGATGAGCACCGCGCATTGCTCTTCGTTGAACGGACGGTCGGTCACGGCCTGGATCTCGCCGTCGATCTTGAGCGCCGGGGGGAACTGGGCGGAGATGAAGAGATCGGAGGCCTGACGCTGGACCATGATGCGCAGGAGATCCTGCATGAACTTGACGGCTTGTTCGCGTTCCACGATCGGTGTCCTCAGTGCGCCAGAAGGTCCTTGTTGCTCGCCGCTTCGAGCGCCTGATCGCGGTTGATGACCCCGCGTCGGAGGTAGTCGGCGAGGCATTGATCGAGGGTCATCATGCCCACGGACTGGCCCGTCTGGATCATTGAGTACATCTGGGCCACCTTGTTCTCGCGAATCAGATTGCGGATGGCGGGGGTGGCGATCATCACTTCGTAGGCGGCGATGCGGCCACCGCCGGGGCGTTTGAGGAGCCGTTGGGCGATGACGGCGTTGAGGGATTCCGACAGCATGGTCCGGACCATGTCTTTCTCGGCGGCCGGAAAGACGTCGACGATGCGGTCGATGGTCTTGGCGGCCGAACTGGTGTGGAGCGTGGCGAAGACGAGGTGTCCGGTTTCGGCGGCGGTCAAGGCGAGGCGGATGGTCTCGAGGTCGCGCATCTCGCCGACCAGGATGATGTCCGGATCCTCGCGCAAGGCCGAGCGGAGGGCTTCGGCGAAACCGAGCGTGTGGCTGTGGACCTCGCGCTGGTTGATCAGGCACTTCTTGGAGGAGTGCACGAATTCGATCGGGTCCTCCACGGTGAGGATGTGCGACATGCGCGCTTCGTTGACGTGGTCGATCATCGCGGCGAGCGTCGTCGACTTGCCCGACCCGGTCGGGCCGGTGACCAGGACAAGACCCCGCTGCGCGGTCGTCAGCTGGGCGAAGGTCTTGGGGGATCCGAGTTCCTCAAGGCTCTGGACGACGGAGGGAATGGTCCGGAAGACCACCCCCGCGCCCCGCCGCTGGTTGAACGCGTTGACCCGGAAGCGCGCGAGGGACTCGACTTCAAAGGAGAAGTCGCACTCGAGGAATTCCTCGTATTGCTTCCTCTGCTTGTCGTTCATGATG
>JAKAQQ010000130.1 GCA_021819635.1 Pseudomonadota bacterium | reverse complement strand
ATACTCGTGGCCGACGACGGCGAGGATGTGCTCGTAATCGTCGTCGGTCGCCGTCTCGGGGGTGGCGAGAACGTATTTCGCGTTGAAGATATTGAGCCCCTTGTTCTCCATCGCCCCCATGTTGAAATCCTCGATGGCGACGAGGGCATAACGCTCGAGGTCGTAGAGGCGCCCGAAGACCTCCTCGTCGAAGCGCAGGGCGAGAGCGAGGGCCTCGAGGGCGAACGCGCCACGCTCGACCCGTCCGGGCTCGGCGAGCAGCTCGAGCGTGACCGTCCGGCGGTCGGCCGTTTGCACCGTCCGCGAGCGCCGGGCGAGCGGTCCGGCGACGAGGGCGAAGAGATAGGAAGGCTTGGGCACCGGATCGTCGAAGAGCCGGTAGTGGCGTCCCGCCGGAAGCGCCCCCTCCTCGACGAGGTTGCCGTTCGTGAGGAGAACCGGGAAGCGCTCGCGGTCGGCCTCGAGACGGACGCGGAACGGCGCCCGGACATCGGGACGGTCGGGGTAGTAGGTGATGCGCCGAAAGCCCTCGGCTTCGCACTGCGTGCAGAGGATGCCGCGGGAGAGGTAGAGACCGGAGAGAGCTTGGTTCTGCGTGGGGTGCACCCGCACGAGCGTCTCGACGAGCGGGGCGGTGCCCGCCCGGGGGATCACGAGGGTCTCGCCGTCGAGGACGGCCTCCTCCCCCAGCCTGAGGATCCGGCCGTCGAGGCGGACCTCGAGAAGCTCGAGATCCCGTCCGTCAAGCCCGAGGGGGGCGGCGGGATCGGGGTGTTCGGGGTGACGCTCGAGGCGGAGGCGGCTCCGCACGAGGGTGGTCTCCGCGTCGAGCGAAAAATCGAGTTCCACGCCGCGGACGAGGTAGGCGGGGGGGGCGTAGTCGCGGAGGCGGACGGGTCGGGATGCGCTCAACGGCAAGCTCCTGGGCGGCGGGGGATTGGGGGACTTGAGCGGCGGACGTTATCCACAAAAACTGTGGATAACTCTGTGGATGAATCGACCGCGGTGGCCGGGGAGGCCACAAATCGCCGTCTTTCCGTCCCCTGTCCAGAAATTTGACATCTCGTGACGTAA
The DNA here is from genome assembly GCA_021819635.1 of Pseudomonadota bacterium. Classification (GTDB taxonomy): domain Bacteria; phylum Pseudomonadota; class Gammaproteobacteria; order JAKAQQ01; family JAKAQQ01; genus JAKAQQ01. The sequence continues at coordinate 2,846 of JAKAQQ010000130.1, read as the reverse complement.
TGATTTTCAGTATGTTGCATGCTACTCCTCGGAGATCGGGCGAGTGCCTTGGTGCAACTCCGTGCCGTCCGAACGTCCATTCACGTTGTGCATAACTTTCCGTGCGGTGGCGCTCACAGTTCCCGGGCGCCGGCTTCGGCCTGGCCGGCAAGGAAGATCTGAAGGGCGTGGAGGGCCCGTCCCCGGTGGCTCAGGGCGTCCTTGGTCGTGGGGTCGACCTCGGCTAGGGTGCGGCCGAGTTCCGGGATCTCGAAGACGGGGTCGTAGCCAAAGCCGTTGCACCCCCGGGGCGCCGGGGCGATCCGCCCCGGGCAGACTCCCGTGAAGACCCGGGGCTCGCCGCCGTCGGCCGGGAGCCACACGAGACAGCAGACGAAGCGGGCCGTCCGCCGTTGCGGCTCGGGGTAGGGAGCGAGAAGCTCGAGAAGACGCGCGACGTTGGACGCGTCGTCCGCTCCGACCCCCGCAAGTTCGGAGGTCCGGACACCGGGCCGGCCTTCGAGGGCGTCGACCTCGAGGCCGGAGTCGTCGGCGAGGACCGGCAGCCCCGTGGCTGCCCGCGCGGCATGACGGGCCTTGAGGAGGGCATTATCCAGGAAGCTTTCCCCGGTCTCGGGAGGGGAGGGGATGCCGCGCACGGATTGAGGGAGGGGGCGATAGCCGCACGGGGCGAGGCAGCGTTCGATCTCGCGGATCTTGCCCGGGTTTGACGATGCGAGGAGAAACGGGCGGAGGCGGTGGCTCACGGGGAGGCGAGGGCGAGCCGCTGGGCTTCAAGGAGGGTGCGGATCCCGCCCGCGGCCCGTTCGAGCAGAAGATCGAGTTCGTTGCGGTGAAAGGCGTGGCCTTCGGCCGCCCCCTGGATCTCGACAAAGGCGCCGAGGTCGTTCATGACGACGTTGCAGTCGACCTCGGCCTCGCGGTCCTCCTCGTAATCAAGGTCCAGGAGGATTTCTCCACGATAGATCCCGACCGAGACGGCGGCGACGGCGCCGTGCAGCGGATCGCGGGCCAGCCGCCCGTCGGCGCGCAGGCCGCGCAGGGCGTCGTGCAGGGCCACGTAGGCGCCGGTGATCGCCGCCGTGCGGGTTCCGCCGTCCGCCCGCAGCACGTCGCAGTCGACCACCAGGGTGGATTCGCCCAAGGCTTCGAGATCGAGGACCGCGCGGAGCGCCCGCCCGAGGAAACGCTGGATTTCCTGGCTGCGCCCGTTGGGGCGGCTGCGCCAGGCGTCGCGTTCGCTGCGCTCCCGTCCGGCGTGCGGCAGCATCGCGTACTCGGCGGTGAGCCAGCCCCGTCCCCGCCCTCGGAGAAATGCGGGCACGCGTGGCTCGAACCCCACGGTGCAGTAGACCTGCGTCTCGCCGAGGGCGATGAGCGTCGAGCCGCGGGCGTGGGGGTTGACCCCCCGTTCGAGACGCAGCGGGCGGAGTTCGTCGCAACCGCGACCCCCGCTCCGGCCGCGGGCGGATCGCGGGCGGACCGGGGTTTCGGGGGGAGGCTTAGAAGACGATCGCGAGGTCACGTACAAGGTCCATGATGAAACGGCTCTGTGCGAGCGCACCCACGACGAACACGAGCGTGACGAGGGCAGCAAAACCGACCAGAAGGAGACTGGAAAGGCCCGCGCGGGGCGTCCGGGTTGACGGTCGTTGACGGGGGGGGGAGCCCACGGGCGATCCTTCAGGAGTACGTTGGCCGAGTTCGCTGAGGTTGCGTTCGCTGGGGGTAACACGCAGCATGCGTCATCATAGCCGAGAGGCGCCGTTCGTTCGGCTCCGCGGGCTGTGTTATCGTATTCCCGTGCTCAAGACAATCCGGGGCACCCACGAGGCACACGCTTATGAACGGCACGAATTCCCAGCGCTTCGACGATCTCCGTGACAAGATCGGGTCGCTTCTTCCCGAGGATCTCCGCCGCCTTGGTGAGGGCGCCAAGCGCAACGCGCGCGTTCTCCTCGAATCGGCCTACGGGCGCCTCAATCTCGTGACCCGGGACGATCTCGAACTCCTCCGCTCCTCGCTTCTGGAAGCGCGGCGCATGCTTGAGGACATCGAGCGGCGTCTCGCCGAACTCGAGACGCGGGCGCCGGGATCCGCTCACGCGGGATCCGGTCACGGCGGACGACGTTCCTCTCCTCCGAGCTCCTGATTCCGCCACGATCGAAGACGCGGGCCGGGAGTCCGCCCGGTTCCGGCGGTCCAGGGAGGGTAGAGTCTCGATCATAGAGGCGCTTGTTGCCACCGGGGCGCACCGCCCTTCCGGGCTTTCGGCTCCTCTTCCCACCCGCCAGACGGCTTGTCCGGGGGCGATTCGCTCGCCCAGGCCGGTGGGTGGCCGCCCGAACGCGAGAGGGCGTTTAGCGGTCGATGTCTTTACGGGGTCCGATCCGCACCACCAAGATGACGTGCGCCGCGTCCTGGATCCCGCACACCAGTCTGTAATCTCCTGTTCGGTAGCGCCACAACGCTGGGAAGGGTGCGCCCCGTAATGCCTTGCCCAAGCTACGCGGATCGGTGAGCGGGGCGATCCGCTCTTCCATGAAGTCGACGAGGCGTTGTGGGTCGATCGAGTTTGCGGAGTGCCTTGAGTGCGGTCTCGGTGTCGTTAATCGTCCAGGCCAAGCTCGGTCCTTACCTGCGCGGACGTGTAAACCTTTTCCCGCTTGGAGCGCACCCGCTCAAGGGTCGCGGCGGCAAGATACGCCTCCTCCAGATCGTCGAGTCCGCTCGTGATGAGTTCGCGCAGGTAATAGGCCTTGGTTCGTCCGGTGCGCGTCGCCAAATGCTCGAGCCGCAACTCGGTCTTCTCGTCCAGCCGGATGGAAGTGACCATAAATCAGATC
>JAKAQQ010000129.1 GCA_021819635.1 Pseudomonadota bacterium | reverse complement strand
CCCGGCCCAATCCCCCGACGTGACCGCGCGCACGCCCCGCCTCCTCCGCCTCCCGTCACGGCGCCGTCTCTGCGGGGATGACGCAGCGCCATGACCCCCCCCCTCCTCGACACCGCGCCCCCCCCACCGACCAAGATCCGCATTCGCGATCTCGATTTTTTTTACGACAAATTTCAGGCCCTGCGCTCGATCTGTCTGGATATTCCGGAAAATCGGGTCACGGCCTTCATTGGCCCCTCCGGCTGTGGCAAGACGACACTTATCCGCTGCCTCAACCGGATCTACGACCTCCATCCTCGCCATCGGGCCTCGGGCCGCATCGAGCTCGACGGGGAGGATGTCCTCGCGCGGAATTACGACCGCATGCTTTTGCGCGCCAAGGTCGGCATGGTTTTCCAGAAACCCACCCCCTTCCCCATGTCGGTCCGTGACAACGTGGCCTTCGGCGTTCGCCTCTACGAGCGGCTCGGGCGGGCCGAACTCGACGAGCGGGTCGCTTGGGCGCTCCGAAAGGCCGTCCTCTGGGAAGAGGTGCGGGACAAGCTCCACGAGAGCGCGCTGAAGCTCTCCGGCGGCCAGCAGCAACGCCTGTGCATCGCCCGGGCGATCGCCGTCCGTCCCGAGGTCCTCCTCCTCGACGAGCCGGCCTCGGCCCTCGACCCGTATTCGACCCTGCGCATCGAGGAACTCATCACCGAATTCCGCAACGAATACACGGTCGTCCTGGTGACCCACAACATGCAACAGGCGGCGCGGGTCTCGGATTACACCGCGTTTCTCGACCGGGGCGAGCTGGTCGAGTTCAGCGACACCGACACCCTGTTCACCAATCCCAAACGGCGACGGACGGACGACTACATCACCGGCCGCTACGGCTGAACCCCACCCCGCCGTTCGTCGGCCCCCCGGCGCCGCTTGTCGCCCCCCCGCCCTTCCGCCCGGGCCCGCCCTTTTCTTGGTGCCACAATCGGGCCATGAACGACCTGAAGACATCCCCTATCGGTGGCATCACCCTCATCGAGTTGCTCGTCGTGGTCGCCCTCGTCGGGATTCTCCTCACGATCGCGATCCCCACCTACTCGAGTTTCGTCACCTACAACCGCATGACCGCGGAAATGTCCGATTTCACCGAAACGCTCATGCTGGCGCGCAGCGAGGCTATCAAGCGGGGCGAGACGGTGACGGTCTGCACAAGCGGCGGGTCGACAGCGAACTGCTCCAACGCCGCGAGTTGGAACCAGGGCTGGATCGTTTTCGTCGACCCGGACGACAGCCAGAGCATCGGTCCGGCGACCACCGTCGTCCGTGTCTCACCACCGTGGACCGGGACCGACACCCTCGCGGGAACGGGCGGCGTCGCCAACGCCGTCAGTTTCTCGCCCCTCGGCATCCTCATCGGGGGCGGCACGGGGACACTCACGCTCAAGGACGCCCAGAACAATCAATCCTTCTTCCGCTGCGTCACGATCGGAGCTTCGGGAACCCTCACCGAGGCCCAGGGGGCCCAATGCCCGTAACTTTCCTCCGTCGTCACTCCACGCGCCGACCGCGCGGCTTCAGCCTGATCGAGGTGCTGGTGGCCCTCGTCATCGTCTCGGTGGGCCTCCTCGGACTCGCCGCGATGATGCAGGCGGGGCTCAGCGACAACCACACCGCCGAACTCCAGACCATGGCGTCGATCGACGCCGAGAACCTGACCGAACTCATGCGCGCGAACATGACCGGCGTCCTCGACGGTGACTACGTGATCGCGAGCCTCCCCACCGCCGCTCCGGGCAACCTGTGCCGGACGATCTCCTCCCCCTGCACGCCGGCCCAGGAGGCCCAGGCCGATCTCTGGAACTTTGCCAGCACGCTGACTGCCAACCTGCCCAATCCCCAAGCCACCGTCCAGTGCGAGGGCGTCTGCTCGGCCACCACCCCCTACCTCATCACCGTCACCTGGACCGTCGCCAACGGGGCCCACAGCGGCGAACAGACCGTCAGCTACTCGACGCTCTACCAGCCATGATCCGTCGTCCCCGCCCCCCCCACACGCCCCGCGGCCTCGGCCTCATCGAGCTTCTGATCGCCCTCGTGATCGCCGCCTTCCTCCTCTGGGGACTCTTCGCGATCTACTACAGCAGCGCACTTGGAAGCGTGGCCCAGCAGGCCGAGGCCGCCCTCGACGACAACATCCGGACAGCCGTCACCCTCCTCACCACCGACGCCCGCCAGGCCGGGTACCGCGCCATCCTCACCGAAGACCCTTCGCAGATCTTCACCCAAATCCCCGCCAACGAAGCCGATCCGACCGCTTGGCTCGCGACGGGAAGTCACCCGGTCATGTTGGGGACCTGGCACGGAAGCCCGGCCCCTCCCTACGGTTTCGCCGTGAGCTTCCAGTCGAACGGGGTGATGCAGAACTGCCTCGGACAGACCGTCCCCTTCGGCGACATCGACACCGACGAATGGGAGCTCGATAAAAGCACCAAGCAGCTCGAGTGCCGGAGTTTCATCGCGGCGGGCGGCATCGGAAGCTGGCAGGGTTACACCCCCCTCGTGAACAACGTCGAGGCGATGGTCGTCCGTCTTGGGCTCGACACCCAGAGCACGGGCTCGGTCGACGTCTACGCTTATCCCGGGAAAACGATCCAGTGGAACCAGGTGCGGGCCCTCCAGATCGGCCTCATCCTGGCGAGCGGGGACGCGGCGAGCCCCGACGGGACGATTGGCGACGTGCTGACCAACCCGGCAAGCGAGAACTTCAACCTCTTGGGCGATCCGATCGCGTCCCCCTTGGACCGCTACCTCCGGGCCGCCGTTGTCCGCGACATCACGCTGCGCAACGTCGTCTCCTACTACCGCCACAACCCGGGAGGTCAGTGATCCCCGTGACCGCACGCACGCACGCTCCCGCCGCCCGCCCGCACGGGTACATCCTGATCACCTCCCTGGTGTTCCTCCTCGTCCTCACGCTCCTTGGAGTCGCGCTTCTCACCGGTGTGACCCTCGAGGAGACCATGGCGCACAACATGCGCGAGAAGCAGCGCGCGATTGCGGCGGCGAGCGCCGCCGCCCGCGGGGTCGAAAACTACCTGGCCCAAGTACCCGCGCTCCCGATTCCCGGAGCGAATCCGCCGGCGAGCCCCACCAATCTCACCGTCTACACACCGGCGGCTGTCGCTTCCCTCAATCTTGCGGCGGACGCCACGTGGAACGCCGGTTTCGCGAACGCCTTCGAGGCCCCGGCGCCCTACGCCACCTGGCCCTTCAACGACCCGAGCGTCTTCGGCACCGGGATCACGATGGGCGGCACGCCGGTCGAGTACGCGGCTCCCCCGCAGCTCATCGTCCAGCAACTCCCGACCACCCCGCTCACCGGCGACAACCTCGCGGCAATCGGGGCCAGCTACGGGGTCACCCCCGTGCCTCCAACCTACCTCGTCACCGCCTGGGCGACGGGAGGCTCGCGACACGCCGTCGCCGTCATCCAGGAGGCCTACCGGCCTTGAACGCGCCCCCGGAGGACCCATCCATGATCCACCCGCATTCCCTCTCCCGACGTCTTCTGGTGCTTCTTTTGGCCACGGTGCTTCTCGGGGCCCAGCTCCCCCTCCCGGCCCGAGCGGCCCCCACGGTGTCGATCTCGCAAACACCGCTCACGCTCATCGTTCCCACCCATCCCGAGGTTCTGTTCGCAATCACGAACTCGCAATCGATGGACGGCGATCTCGGGGGGGCGATCATGACCGGGTCGGGAACCGTCTCGGCCCTCACCGGATCGAGTTCGCCCGTCAATTACGAGGTTCCAAACGGCTTCACGCCGCCCTGCACGGGCCCGACCTCGACGGGGACGGCGCCCTACACGGCCCAGGGAAGCGGCGGGTCCTCGGCCACCTGCGGGCGGCGCGGCACCCTCTACGACAACTCGGCAAGCCGGCTCAACGTCCTCAAGGCCGCCCTCACGGACGTCGTCCAGAACTACGCCGCCGACTTCGACATGGGAGATC
>JAKAQQ010000128.1 GCA_021819635.1 Pseudomonadota bacterium | reverse complement strand
CGTTTCCTCCGCCGCTTCCCCCTGGTGCTCGTCCTCCTGATGCCGATCTTTGCCCTGATCTTGAAGGCCTTCTTTCGTCGTCGCCTCTACGCCGAGCATCTTCTCGTGGCGCTTCACAGCCACGCCTTTCTCTTCCTCGACCTCCTTCTCGCGGTCGGAGTCGCCGCCCTCGCCCGGGCGGTCGGATCGCTGGCGTGGCTGGCCTGGCCACTGAGGACACTGAGTAACGTCATCCTCGCGTGGATTCCCATCTATCTCTTCCTCATGCAAAAGCGCGTCTACGCTCTTGGTTGGAGACGAACGCTCCTCACCTTCCCCCTCATCGCGATCGCTTACGCGATCCCTCTTGGGGCGCTCACCATCCTCACCTTCACGCTGAGCGTCTGGCACTGAAGTCCCCGCACCGACGGCGCCGCAAGGCCTGAAGGCGGGTCCCCCCGCACGGAGGCGAAGGTAAAGCCTCCTCCCCCTTACGGTCCCGTCTTCCCGCGCGGGCTGCTCCGCCCGCTCCAGCGGGCGGCGAGTTCGTCGCCCACGGCCTCGAGCACCATCCCCTTTGTTTCGGGCACGTAACGCCACGAGAAGAGAAGGCCGAGGGCACAGAAACAAGCGTAGAGACCGAAGGTGCCGCCGCCCCCGAGAGAGAAGAGCAGTGTGGGGAAACTCAGTGAGACGAGGAAGTTGGCCACCCAGTTCGTCACCGTCGCGAGCGCCATGCCGCCCGTGCGCACGCCCGGCGGGAAGGCCTCGGCGGCGATCAACCAGAAGATGGGGCCGATGCTCACAGCAAAGCCCGCAATGTAGATGAAGATCGCCGCGACCGAGACCGCTCCACCTCCGCCTCTCCCGAAGGTGAACGCGAGATACCCGAGCGCCAAGGCCATCACAAACGACCCGGCGAGCAAGAGCGGGCGGCGCCCGAGACGGTCGAGAAGCACCAGGGCCAGAACCGTGAAGAGCACGTTGACGACACCCACCCCGACCGTCGCCGTGAGCGCGGCCGACGCCCCGCCGAGACCGGCGCGTTCGAAAATCAGGGGCGCGAAATAGATGATGGCGTTGATCCCCACGACCTGCTGGACGACCGCGAGGACGAGGGCGACACCGAGCGCCCAGAGAGCGGGCGGGCGCAGGAGAACGCGAAGACCCGCCCGGGCGCCCGTCGTTCTCCGCCCGCGCATCTCGGCGAGCTCGCGCTCTGCGGAGGCGGGATGAAGCCGGCGAAGAAGCGCCCGCGCGCCCTCCTCGTCGCCGCGCTCGAACAACCAGCGCGGGCTCGGAGGCGCGACGAGCATGCCGGCAAAGAGGATCGCCGCCGGGACGACCCCGAGGCCCAGCATGAGACGCCACGCCCCTGCCGGCGCGAGGGCGAGGTCGACGAGATAGGCGAGGAGGATCCCCACCGTGACGCAGAGCTGGTTGAGGCTCACGACGAGGCCGCGCCTCTTGGGGGCGGAGGTCTCGGAAAGATAGACCGGGGCGATCATCGAACCCAAACCGATCGCCAGACCAAGAACGAAACGCGCCGCGAGGAGACCCGTCGGCCCCGGCGTCGCGGCGCTCGCCACGGCGCCGATCGTGAAGAGCGCGGCGGCGAGCAGAAGAAGACGACGGCGGTCACGACGCTCCGCAACAAACGCTGCGAGGGCGGCTCCGACGGCCGCACCGATCGGGACCATGCTCACCACGAGCCCCTGCCAAAATGCATCAAGCGCGTAGAGCGGGCGGATGAAGAGCATCGCGCCCGAAATCACCCCCGTGTCGTAACCAAAGAGAAGACCGGCCACGGAGGCGAGGAGCGCACTCAGACCCGAAGAGCCCGAGGAGACGGAGGGCACGCGGCTCACGGGGTTTTCGCAGCCGGAGGGACGACGCCAGGGCTCTTCGAGAGGCCCGCAGGCACTGTCAGGCTCGGCCGGGGCAAAGAGCGCCGAAGGCGAGTGCGGGTCTGACGCGAACCCTCACGGCCGCCCGCCGCCCGCGGCCTTCCGCTTGCCCGTGGGAGGATCCCTCTCCTCCTCGAGACGCGTCCGAAGAAGCGCCCAATAGGGGGCGTAGCCCGGCCGCGTGCGCATGACCGTCGCGAGCTCCGCAAGGACACGCCGCGCGACGGACGGCAGGCCTTTGAGGATGTCCCGGCTCCGGCCCGGGAAGAGCGTGAGACGCGCTCCCGTCTCGGACGCGCGAGCCAGTCCGCCCAGCGGGTCATGCCAATCCGGCCAGTCGTGGCTGCGGGCGTAGACAAACGCCTTGTCGAGAGCCGCGATCATGGCGGGGATGCCCGAGAGCCGCCGAACGGGAAGAACGTGCCGGTAGAAGAGGGTGACGACGAGCGGACGGGCGGTGCTCTCGGGGGGCGTCGTCACGACGGTCGCCAGCCGAGCACCGTCGTAGCGCCACGAGGCCTCGGCGCCCGGTTTCGCGTACCCCGGGGCGTGAGCGACGACCCGGCCGTCGAGGAGGACGCGAACGGGCGGCGTGCTGAGCGGCAGACGGATCTCGTAACGGCGACGGCGGAGCATCCCGCGGTAGTGCCCGCGCATCGGCCCGACGACGATGCGGAGTCGGTGCCCGTCCGCCGTCCTCCGGTAGACGAGACGCGTCCAGGCCTCGTGACCGAGGAGGTACCCGGTGGTGTCGCCGGCGTCGGAATAGAGCCATCCTTGGCCCGAACGCGCTCCGGGGAAGATCTCGAAGATGGTCGGGCGGTGAACGAGGGCCTCGACGTCGATGCTGTCCCGGGTCTCGGGGATCACGGCTCCGGCGCGGACGAGAACCGGCGTCTCTCCGAGCGTATAGGGGCGTCGTGCCGCTCGTCCGTGACGACCGCCGTCGAGGATGAAGCCCGTCTGCCACTCGATCCAGCGGCCGGGTGGGATCCAGAGGCTCTCACGCGTGAGGAGGGCGTGCGCGGGGGCGGGATGGGTCACGGGGCGCACGACCATGTCCGGGCCGAAGACGTACTCGTCCCGGTAACGGTAAGCGGCCCCAAGCCGCGGCCAGTCATAGTACAGGGGGTGGACAAAGGCCACGCCGGTCGCAAAGGTCCTTCGCGCCGCCGTATAGAGATAGGGAATCAGGCGGTAGCGGAGAAGGTAGTAGCGGCGGAGGATGCGGTAGATCGGAGGCGGGTAGTGCCAGAGCCTCCGGTCGAGACGGGGGTTGATCCAGTAGTGGACCTTGAAGATGGGACTGAAGACACCCCATTCGACCCAACGGACGAAGAGATCAGCGGGTTCGTTCTCGCGGCTGTAGTAGCCCCCGATATCATGACCCCAGTACGGAAAGGCCACATTGGCCGAGGTGGCCGTGAAGTAGGGCTGAAAACGCAGGGAGCGCCAACTCGAATGAACGTCGCCCGAAAACCCGAGACCAAAGCGTTGATCGCCCCATCCCCCCCAACGCGAGTAGAGGACGGGTCGCGTACGGCCCCAGTGACGGACGGCATCCTCCCAGAACGTGTGGTTGAGCCACCAGAGCATGCGAAGATGCGGAATCGGCGTCTTCTCGTACTGCTGCCAGTCGAGCCACCAAAACGTCACACCCTCGTGCCAAAGAGGGTCGATGACGTCGCGGAAATACACCCGTGCGAAGCGAAGATTCGTGAGATCAAAGGGGATGCGCTTGCGCCGGGCCGGATTGAGGCCAAGCGCCCGGGCCACCCGGGAATAGCTCGCCTCCCACGGCTGGATGCCCGCGGCCGGATGAAGATTGAGGAAGGTCTTGAAGCCGTGCGCCCGCGCCCACGCGAGATAGGCGCGGGGATCCGGGAAATAGTTGCGGTTCCAGGTGTAACCGGTCCAGCCGAGCGGTTGTCCGACGGCGTCGGAGACCCGTGCGCGCCCGCGGTAGATCGGACCCTTGTAATAGCGATGCGGAGGATTCACCACGTGCCAGTCCATGTCGATCCCGAGAACATCGAGCGGGATCTTGTGATCGCGGTAGCCGCGACCGAGACGCATGAGACTCTGGTCGGTGTATTTCCACCAGCGCGAATGCCAGGCA
>JAKAQQ010000127.1 GCA_021819635.1 Pseudomonadota bacterium | reverse complement strand
CGCCTTCGGCGAAAACTGGAAGCGGATCCCAGGCGCCCACGCCACATCGTGACCGAAATTGGCCTCGGTTACCGTTTCGTGACCGGGGAGGGCACGTGAGACGAGAGCCCGCGCGAACCGTCGGTACGTCCCCTCTTCCCGCCGCGGACGCCGTGTCCCCCGTCGAGCGGCGGCGGCGGGCGTATTTCCACCGCCGTCTCGGAGCCTGGTTCCGGCGTGCGGGCCGTCACGATCTCCCCTGGCAACGCGACCGGCGGGGCTACGCCGTCTGGGTTTCGGAGATCATGCTCCAGCAGACGACCGTCGAGACCGTGCGCGGCTACTACGGCGGCTTCTTGAGGCGGTTTCCTACCGTGCGTGCGCTGGCCGAGGCGAATCTTGACGAGGTTTTGGCGTTGTGGTCGGGCCTCGGCTACTACCGGCGGGCCCATCATCTCCACCGGGCGGCACGTCTCGTCGTCGCCCGCCACGGCGGGCGGCTGCCGCGCCGGGAGGAAGACTTGGGGGCGCTGCCGGGGATCGGGCCCTCCACAGCCGGAGCGATCGCCTCTCTCGCCTACGATCGGCCGGCTGTCGTCCTCGACACCAACGTGCGTCGTGTCCTCACACGCTACTGGAGAGACATGCACCGGCACCTCGGCGGGGGGGAACGTGCGCTCTGGGCTTTGGCCCGATGGCTCCTTCCTGAAGAGGGGGGGCGCGCCCACACGCAGGCGCTCATGGACCTCGGAGCGCTCGTCTGCCGTCCTCGGGATCCGGGCTGTCCGCGTTGCCCCCTTGTTGCCGATTGCCCGGGACCCTCCGGAGAGGGTGCCCCGCGCCGGCCGAAAGCCGACTCCGAACGGCGTCGACGGCGCATGACGCTTCTCCTCTTCCGGGACCGGCAGGGACGCGTCCTCCTCGAGCGTCGTTCCTCTAGGGGCATCTGGGCGGGGCTGTGGTGTCTTCCCGAGGCGGAGGGGTCCGCTTCCGTTTCGGTTGGGAGCGCTGGCCCCGGGCTTCTGGCCCGCCGCCTACACCGATTGAGCCATCTCGATCTCGAGATCTGCCTCCTCGCGGCCCATCCTCTCCCTCCACCCGGGAGGAGCGGAAGAGGGCGACGGTGGGCGAGTGCGCGGGAGCGCGCGCGCCTCGGCCTCCCGCCGATTGTGCGTGCAATGTTAGAATCTCTTCCCGTTACCTGAAATTTGGAGCGTCGCGTGCGGCGTGTCCTATGCCGCCATTACGGGGACGAACGCGAAGGGCTTGACGCCCCGCCTTTTCCGGGTCCTCTGGGGCACGAGATCTACGAGCAGGTCTCGCGCGAGGCGTGGGATGCCTGGCTCCGCCGGCAGACCATGCTCATCAACGAGTACCGCCTGGTCGTGACCGACCCCAAGGCCCGCCGCCTCTTGGAAGCCGAGATGAAGACGTTTCTCTTCGGGGGTGGGAAGCCTGAGGTTTTTCCCTCCTCCGAAAGCAGGTAGCGTTCCTTACGTTAAGATATGGCTCCCGCGGGAGCGGGCGCACTGCGACGGCCAGGTAGCTCAGTCGGTAGAGCAGGGGACTGAAAATCCCCGTGTCGGCGGTTCGATTCCGCCCCTGGCCACCATTTCCCCAAAGCCCGAGCTCGTCTCGGGCCTTTTCACATCTGCCCGCAACGCCGGTACTGGCGGGGCTTCGCGGATTTTCCTCGCGAGCGGCACCCCTTCTATCCCTGCGTTTTTGGCCCTTCATGGCCTCTCTGTTCTCTGTTTTTCTCTGGTGGTCTCGCGAGCGTGCGCGAGGTCACTTTCTGTATTGGCGCGGGTTTGGAGGCAGTCGGTTGTGGTTGGCAACTCCTAGGCGAAAGCGACCGAGAACGACGCAGACACAAAAAAACCGCCCTGAGGCGGTTGCTGGCGCTGGGCTCGGCGCGGTCACGCGGGCGGCGCGAGCACCCGCATCTGGTCACTCCAGCCATTGGGCCACGGCCGGCGCATCCCCTTCTCCAGCACGGCATCGGGCGATCCCGCCAGCCGTTCCACGATCTCCGGGGCCAACAGAGTCAGCCGCATGACTCGGCGTACCTGCGTCACGTCCATGCCCTCGGTCTTGGCGATGTCGGCCACCGCGCCGCCCGTTCCTCGTCCAGCAGCCTCTGCCAATGGTGGGCCAGCCCGAGCGCCCGCATCAGCGCGTTGTCCTGCGCCGCCGCCCGAACCGCCCCTCCCGGGTGGCCTCGGACAGAAATTCCTGCGGTGCATCCAACGGCGTGATGATCGGCTTCTTCAATCCTCGCCTCACCAGCGTCCAGGGGACAAAGGTCTCCAGCCGCACGCCACCGGCAGGTGTCGGGAGTTCATGGGTGACCGGGCGGCCTGTCTGCTTGCCATAGTGCTTCTTGCTGGTCATCTCACCTCCTACCGGAATCGTTCAGGCATCTGACGCTGGTCGGGCCAGAGCGCGGGGATGTCGTTTCGCATCAGCCACAGCAGGGTCAGCCTTCGTGGCTGGCAACCCATCATGAACTGCTCGACGATGTCGGGGGTCAGCCGCGCCAGCCGCAGCAACCTGCCCACCGTGGTCGGCATCAGTTCCTCGGCTCGGGCAATCTCGACCACACTCTTGAAGGTGCCGGAGTCGAGCAGGGCCAGTACATCGCCCGGGCAACGGCCTCGATGATGCGGACGTCGTGCGCAGATTCCCGCCCGTCGACCAGCAGCTTTCCCTTCTTCCGCTTGAACTGGAGGGGCACAAAAGTTTCCATCGCGCTGTTCACCAGGCATCGACCTCCATCAGTTCCGCGCCGATCTCCCTCGGAGCGAATTCACCAATCAGCTTGTCCCATCCCAACTCCCGCCACTTCACCTTGATACCCTGCATCTCACCGACGTGGACGAGGTCGATGCGCTCAATCGTCAAGTTGGCGATGCGGTGGCGTTCGACCGGGAACAGCTGATTCCACACGTCGTTCAGCCGCCCCATCGCCATTACCGTGGTGGCCTCGTCGATCTGTGCGCCGTTGCGCTGGATGTGGCGGGCAACCGAGGCGATGGATTCCGGGCGGGTCAGAACCGTACGGATCTGAGCGACCACCGCCGCCTCGATCTCCGGTGCGGGCAGGCGCTCGTAGCTCTTGCCCGGCGCGCCGAAGCGGCTTTCCGACTTGGACACGTAGTAGTGGTACTTGCGACCCTTCTTGCGCGAGTAGGTCGGGTACATCCGCTCACCCGATGGGGCGTACAGAAGCCCGCGCAGCAAGGCGTCGGTGCACGACCTGATCTTGGTTTCCACCGACCGGGTATGGCCGTCCCTGGCCAGCACTGCGTGAACCTTGTCCCAAAGCTCCCGGTCGATGATCGGCGGGTGCGCGCCGGGGTACCAGTTTCCCTTGTGCGACAACTCGCCCAGGGAGATGCGGTTGCGCAGCGGTTTGTGCAGATACTTCTGTCGATGCGCGTGCCGCTGCGAGTCTGGCCCTCCTGCATTGTCCAGGCCTTGGTGGTGATGCCCTCGGCAGTCAAGTTGGCCGCGATCTGCGTTGGCGACCCGATGGTCAGCATCTCCTCGAAGATGCGGCGCACCACCGCCGCTTCGGCCTCGTTGATGACCGGCTGGCGGTTCACAACGTCGTAGCCGATGGACGGCACCCCGTCCATCCACATCCCCTTGCGCTTGGTGGCCGTGATCTTACTACCTAGTACGTGGTATAGGCTACACTCGGTGCTTCAAAAAAGGACTTTACCAAAGACCGGCACGACTTGATGCGCTCCAGATCGGCATACACCCGTTCCCGCAGCGACTCACCCCGGCGGAGCGGCTTCTTCGCCACCCCTTCGCGCTTGAGGTAGTTCCACACGAACTCATCGGGGTTGAGTTCCGGGGCGTACCCGGGCAGAAAGTGCAGCTCCAGGCGCCCGTTCAGACTCTGCACGTACTCGCGAACGATCCGGGCACGATGCGCCGGATGGCCATCGAGAACCAGAAACACCGGCTGGACCCGCCCTTTCATGAAGCGGCGCAGCAACTCAACGAACTTCGTGG
>JAKAQQ010000126.1 GCA_021819635.1 Pseudomonadota bacterium | reverse complement strand
GGATCGTTGATTGGCCTTGCCCGGGATCCCCTCCGAGAAGAACGATCGAGCCCGGCACGAGTCCGCCCCCCAACACCCGGTCAAACTCGCGCGACCCGGTCGGGTATCGCACGAGCTCCTGTTCGTTGATCTCGTCGAGGCGCACCGGACGGGGAAGTTGGGCGGGACCGTGGACCGGGCGCCTCGCTCCTCCCTCGGGGGGGCTTTCTTCGACGAGGGTGTTCCACGCCCCACAGTCTTCGCACCGCCCCGCCCACTTGGGGTGAAGGGCCCCGCAGCCCGTGCAGCGGTACTTCAGGGCGTGTCGCGGCACGGAAGGGTCTCGGTCGCGGGCGACGCGAAGCCGGTGGGTTCCGGCGTCGGACCGCCCTCCGCGACGATCTCGTAACGGACGCGGGAGGCGATTCCGCAGAGGAGCTCGTAGGCAACGGTGCCGGCCCGGCGCGCCACCTCCTCGACGGGGAGCCCCGGTCCCCAGAGTTCGACCGGGGTCCCGACGGGGACCGGCTCGTCGCCGAGATCGATCGCGATCATGTCCATCGAGACGCGGCCGGCCAGCGGGCAGAAACGCCCGGCCACCCGCACCCGGTTGCCCGCCGGCACCCGCCACGGATACCCGTCGCCGTAGCCCACGGCGGCGATCGCGATCCAGCCGGGGCGGGCGGCCACCCAGGTGCCCCCGTACCCCACGCGTTCGCCCGGGGCGACCCGCCGGAGGGCGATCGTCTCGGTGACGAGCGACATGACCGGACGGAGGCCGAGGGCGGGCCCATCACGGTCCGCGAAGGGCTAGGCTCCGAAGAGAAGAAGGCCCGGCCGTACCCAGTCGTAGTGGGACTCGGGGCGGGCCAGCAGAGCGGCGGAGTTGGCGGCGCTCCGCAGGACGCCCGACGGAACCTCGAGGGCCTCGAAGCGGCGGATCTGTTCGAGTGTCGCTTCCGAATCCGGTCGGTCGGCCTCCGCAAAATGGGTCATGAGAACCGTCCGCTGGCGTGCGAAGCCCCCGCGGGCGACGAGCCGCTCGAGAACGGAAGGGATCTCGGCGGGCGGGAAGCCCAAGCGGTTCATGCCGGTGTCGGTTTTGATCCAGAGGTCAAGCGCCGGGGGGGCGGCCCGGCGCTCGAGCATCGCGACCTGGTGGTGATCGTGCACCACGCACGCGAGGCGGTGGCGCGCGGCCAGCGTCATCTCGTCGTCCTCGAAGAATCCCTCGAGAAGCAGGATGGGCGCCCGCACGCCGGCCTCGCGCAGAACGAGGGCTTCTTCGAGACAGGCGACCGCAAGACCGTCGGCCTCGCCGAGCGCGCGGCCGACGGCGGCGAGACCGTGCCCGTAAGCGTTGGCCTTGATCACCGCGAGGATCCGGGCGCGGGGAACGGCCCGACGTACGGCCGCAAGATTGGCGCGGAGCGCCCCGAGATCGATGCGTGCGCGAAGCGGCCGCATGGGTCAGGCGACGGGCGCCGCGTTCACGGGGCCCCCGGGAGATAGTCGTCGCTCGCCAGATTCTCGAAGCGGGTGCAGGCGGACAGGAACGCGAGGCGGATGTCCCCGATGGCGCCGTTGCGGTGCTTGGCGACGATGACCTCGGCGGTGCCGCGGTCGGGGGAGTCGTTGTTGTACATTTCGTCGCGGTAGATGAAGGCGATGAGATCGGCGTCCTGCTCGATGCTTCCGGAATCGCGCAGGTCCGACATCACGGGACGCTTCGTTGGGCGTTGCTCGACGTTCCGGTTGAGCTGCGAGATGGCGATGACGGGGACGTTGAGTTCCTTGCCGAGCGCCTTGATGGACCGCGAGATCTCGGAAATCTCGGTGGCTCGGTTCTCGTTCGTGCCCGGAACCTGCATGAGCTGGATGTAGTCGAGGATGATCAGTCCGACGCGCACCTGACGGGCAAGCCGCCGGGCGCGGGCCCGGATGTCGCCGGGCGAGAGCGATCCCGCGTCGTCGATGTAGATGGGCGCCTCGGAGAGCATCTCGACCGCCGAGGTGAGCCGTGGCCAGTCGTCGTCCTCGAGCTGCCCGGTCCGGAGCCGGGACTGGTCGATGCGGCCCAGGGACGAGAGCATGCGGCGCACGAGCTGCGCGGCCGGCATTTCCATGCTGAAGATGAGCGTCGGGATGTGTTCGCGGATGGCCGCGTTCTCGGCGATGTTCATCGCGAAACTCGTTTTGCCGCTCGAGGGCCGTCCGGCCACCACGATGAGGTCGCCGGGCTGGAGCCCGGCCGTCAGGCTGTCGACCGCGCGGAGCCCCGTCGGGACGCCCGTGATCGCGCTCCCTTTTTCGTGGAGCTGGCCGATCTGCTCGATGACCTGCTTGACGTAGCTGCGGACGAGAGGGGGGGTGTCCCCCCCTTCCCCGCGTTCGGCCAGCGCGAAGACGGTGCGTTCGGCCTCGTCGAGAAGCTCTCGGGCACGGCGGCCTTGGGGGTCGAACACGGAGGCGACGATCCGGGTCCCGACCTGCTGGAGCTGACGGAGGATGCTTCGGTCGCGAACGATCTCGGCGTAGGCGCGCACGTTGGCCGAGGTCGGGACCTCGCGGCTGAGCGCCACCAGGTATTCGGCACCGCCGGCTTCCTCGAGACGGCCCGTCCCGCGCAGGTGGTCGGTGAGCGTGAGATGATCGCAGGGACGGTTCTGATCGAGGAGCTGGAGAATGGCCTCGAACAGGACGCGGTTCTGGGGGATATGGAAGTCTGCGGGCGCGAGGTAACCCGCGACGGCCTCCCACGCCTGATTATCGATGAGGAGCGAGCCCAGAACGGCCTGCTCGGCCTCGAGCGAATGGGGAGGGACGCGCCCCGCGTCGCGGGGATCGGCGGCGCGCAGGAACCCTTCCGGGGCGGAACTCATGCGGCCTCCGGAAGGCGTCGATCCTCCGCCACCGGGAGGGCCCCGTTCAGGCGGCGCGAACGCGGACCGTGACGGTCGCTTTCACGTCGGGGTGAAGCGTAATCTCCACCGGGCTTTCGCCCACTTCGCGGATGTGGCCCTGGGGAAGAAGCACGTCCCGGCGATGGATCGTGAGCGTGAGCTGGCGGGAAATCGCCTCGACAATGTCGTGGGTCCCGATCGAGCCGAACAGACGGCCTTCCGGGCCGGCCTGCGCCTCGATCTCGAGAACCGCGCCCTCAAGCTTTTCGCGGTCGGCTTCGGCCCGGGCCCGGATCTCGGCCTGACGACGCTCGAGTTCCTGCCGCTCGGCTTCGATGCGGGCCACGTTCTCGGAAGTGGCAAGAACGGCCATGCGGCGCGGCAAAAGGTAGTTGTGGGCGTAGCCCGGGCGGACGCGCACGCGCGAGCCGATGTCGCCAAGATTGGTGACTTTCTCGAGCAGGATCAGTTCCATGGGACTCTCTCTCCTCCCCGGTCGGGGAATCCGGTTGTGTCCCCCTCGTCGGAGCGTGGCCGAGGCCACGCACGGGCGTCGACGCCGCCCGCGGGGAGACGGAAAAGGCGGCGTTCATTATAAGGGGCGGCGTCACGCTTCGCCCCTCCGAAGCGTCAAGAGGGCGGCGGTCCCGAGGGCGGGAGCGGGGCCGCGGGGCCCGCGGAAGGACCGTTTGAAGGGCGCGCGAGGGGAATGAGGTTGTCGGCCCAGCCCAGGAGGATGAGGGCAAAGACGAGGTAGACGAGATACCCGCCGCCGATCACCGCAACGACCAAGAGCGTGTAGAGCAGAACCAGCAGCAGGCCGGCGAGGGGGTGCGGACGGAGCCGCGCGTGAACGACCGCGAGCCCCTGAAGCAGGAAGAGGGGAACAATCGCGAGAAGGGCGTCGTGGACAAGAGGCCGGCGAACAACCAGGGTGAAGACCAAGGCGGCGAGCGCGAGAAACGCCACGGTCTTGCCTACACGAAAGGCCCGGAAGTGTCGCCCGTAGCTTCCGGGGCTGTAGGCCGCGGCGTAAAGCCCGGCGCCCAGGAAGAGATCCACGGCGAAGACGAGGACGACATAGAGGCCCAGGATCCCTGGAAGGTAGGGATAGAGAGATCGG
>JAKAQQ010000125.1 GCA_021819635.1 Pseudomonadota bacterium | reverse complement strand
CATCACCGTCGCGACCACGGCGGCGTGATCTTTCTGGACCTTCGTGACCACGGAGGCCTCGTTCAGGTCGTCTGCGACCCCGCCCACCGCGAGGTCTTCGAGCGCGCCGAGCGCGTGCGCGCCGAGTACGTGCTGGCGGTCCGCGGCACCCTCCGGGCCCGCCCTTCGGGGACGGAGAACCCGCGTCTCGTCACCGGAGGGCTCGAGGTTCTCGCCGAGTCGCTCGAGATCCTGAACCCCTCCGAGCCCCTGCCCTTCGCCCTCGACGAGGCGGAGACGGGGGAGGCGATCCGCCTCCGCTACCGCTATCTGGATCTCCGGCGCCCCGCCGTGCAGGAGCGCCTGCGCCTGCGCGCGCGCGTGGCCGCGGCGCTCCGCCGCTGGCTCGACGCCCGCGGGTTCCTCGAGGTCGAGACCCCGATGCTCACCCGGGCGACCCCCGAGGGGGCCCGCGACTTCCTCGTTCCCTGCCGGTTCCAGCCCGGAACCTTCTACGCTCTTCCCCAGTCGCCCCAGCTCTACAAGCAGATCCTGATGATGGGCGGGATCGACCGCTACTACCAGATCGTGCGCTGCTTCCGCGACGAGGACCTCCGTGCCGACCGCCAGCCCGAGTTCACCCAGCTCGACGTCGAGACCTCGTTCCTCGACGCGGACGCGATCACGGGCCTCATGGAGGAGATGGTCCGGACGCTCTTTCGCGAGACCCTCGGCGTCGCCCTGCCCGATCCGTTCCCGCGTCTCGGCTACGACGAGGTTCTCGGGCGCTTCGGGAGCGACAAGCCGGATCTGCGTAACCCGCTCGAGCTTACCGAGCTTACCGACTGGGCGCGCGCGACCTCGTTCCAGGTCTTCGCCCGTGTCGCTTCGCGCCCCGACGGCCGCGTCGCGGCGCTTCGTCTCCCCGGCGGGGGCGAGCTCAGCCGCGCCCGCATCGACGCCCACACGGAGCTGGCCCGCCGTCACGGCCTGGGCGGGCTCGCCTGGATCCGCGTGCTTGATCCCGATCGCCTGCCCGACGGCCTCCAGTCGCCGGTCGTCAAGTTTCTCGGCCCCGAGGAACTCCGCGCGCTTCTCGAACGGACGGGGGCGCGGGCCGGCGATCTCCTCTACTTCGCCGCCGAGGCGCGGGGGCGGGTCGACGCCGCCCTCGACGTGCTCCGCCAGACGCTCGGGCGCGAGCTCGGCCTCGTGCGCGAAGGCTGGGCGCCGCTCTGGGTCACGGACTTTCCGATGTTCGCGTGGAACGAGGACGAGCGGCGCTGGGAGGCCATGCACCACCCCTTCACCGCCCCGCGCGTCTCCACGCCCGAGGAGCTCCGGGCCGATCCGCGCGCGGTCCGCGCCCACGCCTACGATCTCGTCCTGAACGGCTACGAGATCGGCGGCGGTTCGGTCCGCATCCACCGGGCGGAGATCCAGGCCGCGGTCTTCGACCTCCTCGGTCTTGGGCGCGAGGAGAGCGAGGAGAAATTCGGTTTTCTTCTCGAGGCGCTCCGCTACGGCGCCCCGCCGCACGGGGGGATGGCGTTCGGACTCGACCGCCTCGTGATGCTCATGAGCGGCGCGGCCAACATCCGCGAGGTGATCGCCTTCCCGAAGACCCAGACCGGAGCCGAGCCCCTGAGCCGCGCGCCGGCCCCCGTCGATCCCCGCGACCTCGCGCTCCTCGGGCTCTGTCCGCTGCCGGCCGAGGGCGAGCCCGCGCGGGGAGGCGATGCCTCCTAGCGGGCGAAGGGCGCCCTCCGGCGCCGGGGGTCTCTTTTGTTACCATGTCCCGCGTACCCCTCATCTCGAGGACGACCGTGCCGGCGAAGACTTCCCTTGAGCTCGAGACGGGGCGGGCGCTGCCGGCCTTCCGTCTCCACGATCCGCGACGCGGGACGACGTTCACCGAGGCCGATCTTCCCGCCTCCCCGGGGGTGCTCGTCATGGTCCTCTGCAACCACTGCCCCGCCGTCCGCCATGTCGAAGAGGGGATCCTCGCCTGCGCCCGGGAGTACGGCCCGCGCGGGATCGGGATCCTCGGCGTAAGCGCCAACGACCCCGGGCTCTCCCCCGACGACGCCCCCGAGAGGCTCGCCGAACGGGCGCGTCTCAAGGACTACCCCTTCCCGTACCTCCACGACGCGGACCAGTCGTTCGTCCGCACGCTCGGGGCGGAGTGCACCCCGGAGTTCTTCCTCTACGACGCCGCCCGCCGCCTCTACTACCACGGGCGTTTCGACGGGTCGGGACCCGGCAACCGCGAGCCGGTGACGGGCCGCGACCTCCGCGCGGCCCTCGAGGCGCTCCTCGCCGAGCGGCCCGCGCCCGTGCCCCAGATCCCGAGCATCGGCTGCAGTCTCAAGTGGCGCGCGTGAGCCCCTCCCTCTACCGCGTCACGTTCCTCAACCAGGGGAAGGTCTACGAGGTCTACGTCCGGCGCGTGCACCAGAACGGGCTGTGGGGTTTCGTCGTGCTCGAGGAGTTTGTCTTCGGCAACCGCAGCGCGGTCGTCGTGGACCCCTCGGAGGAGCGGCTCCGGGACGAGTTCGGGTCGACCAAGAGCGTCCAGGTCCCGATGCACGCGATCCTGCGCGTCGACGAGGTGAGCCGCGAGGGTCCCGCGAAGATCACCCCGGCCGAGGGCGGAAACGTCATGCCCTTTCCGTTCCCGGCCTATTCCTCCGGGCAGAAGGAGCCCAAGCCGTGAGTCCCTCTCGCCCCGTCGCCCTCGCCCTCTTCCTGGGGTGTTGCCTCCTCGCCCCGTCGCTCGCCCGGGCGACGTCCCTTCCCCAGGCGGCGTCCCTCGGCCCGGATCTCGGCATGAGCGGGGTGGGCTACGCCTGGAACTGGAGCGGGAGCTCCCGCTACTTCGGGGACACGGCCCGCGGCCCCTCGCTCCGCCTCGGCTGGAACTTCGGCAACGGGCTCTACGTCGTCGGCCGCGCCGGTCGCCTCCTTTTCCGGAACCGGAACGAGCGGCTCGAGGACGCGTCCCTCGGCGTGGGCTTCGTCACCGACCCGACCGGGCAGGCGGCCGCGTACGTCGAGGCGGACTACGTGCGGGCGGACCTCACGGGCATTCCCTCCGGCGCGCACGAATACTACTGGCGTTTTGTCTACGGTGTCCGCCAGGACTTGGGCGGGCCCTTCGTCGCCGGGCTGCGTCTTGACAGCGAAGTCAACCAGCACTGGGCGCCGCACGGCCTCGGGGGGCGGATCTCGCTGGCCGCGGGTTTCTCCCCCTTCACGATCGGGGTGGCCTGGAGTCACGACCTCGACGTGAACGCCGAGCAGGCGTTCCTGCGCGTCTCCTTCTGATCCGCCGCGGCCGCGAAGAGGTCTTTCCGTGCGCGTGAGCATGTTCGGCACCGGTTACGTCGGCCTCGTCACCGGGGCCTGTTTCGCGGAGGCGGGCCACCACGTCCTCTGCGTCGACGTCGACCGGGAGAAGATCGCCCGTCTCTGCGCCGGGGAGATCCCCATCTACGAGCCGGGTCTCGAGCCCCTCGTGCGGCGGAACACCCGCGCGGGACGCCTGCGTTTCACGACCGATCCGGACGAGGCCGTCGCCCACGGGGAGGTCCTCTTCATCGCCGTGGGCACGCCTCCCGACGAGGACGGCTCGGCCGATCTCCGCCACGTGCTCGCCGTGGCCGAGACGATCGGCGCGAGGCTCGAGGAGCCGGCCGTCGTCGTCGTCAAGTCCACCGTCCCGGTCGGAACCTGCGACCGCGTCGCCGCGACGATCGCGCGCGTGCGCGCGGCGCGCGGGCGAACGGAGCCCGTCGCGGTGCTCTCCAACCCGGAGTTTCTCAAGGAAGGGGCGGCGGTGGCGGATTTCCTGCGCCCCGACCGGATCGTCGTGGGGGGGCGCGACCCCCGGGCGCTTGAGCGGATGAAGGCCCTCTACGCGCCCTTCAACCGCAACCACGACCGGCTGCTCGTCATGGATCTCCGTTCGGCGGAGCTGACCAAGTACGCCGCCAACGGCCTCCTGGCGACCAAGATCAGCTTCATGAAAGATC
>JAKAQQ010000124.1 GCA_021819635.1 Pseudomonadota bacterium | reverse complement strand
CCCCGTTGAGTCCGAGGAAGCCCAGGATCTCGCCGCGCGCCAAGCGGATGTCGACCCCCGAGACCACCTCGCGGGTTCCGTACCAGCGGCTCAGGCCCTGGGCGTCGATCAGGAGAGGTTCGGTGGCGGTCATGCGTTCGCGTCACGCGGCGTGCCGGAGGCGCGGCACCCGACGTTACTAGACCGTGCGCGGCGGCGGGAGTTCACAGCGCCGGTACGGCCGGCCGTTACTTGAGCTTGGCCTCGTTGTAGACGACGTGCTTGCGCACCACCGGATCGAACTTGGTCACCGAGAACTTGTCGGGGTGAAGCCGCTTGTTCTTGCTGGTCGTGTAGAAGTGGCCGGTGCCGGCCGAGGAGACGAGCTTGATCTTTTCGCGCACGGGGGAAGGTCCTCGGAGGGGGGCGGGTCAGGGCTTGACGCCGCGGGCACGGAGCTCGGCGAGCACGGCGTCGACACCCTTGCGGTGCACGGTCCGCAGTGCCTGGTGGCTCAGGCGCAGGGTGACGAAACGTTCCTCCTTCTCGCTCCACAGGCGGTGCGTGTGGAGGTTGGGGAGAAAGCGACGGCGCTTCTTGTTGTTCGCGTGCGAGACGCGGTTGCCCGTGATCGGGCGTTTGCCGGTTAGCTGGCAGACGCGGGACATGGGAGTCGTTCCGTGGTGGCTGCGTGACCGTCTATGATAAGGGGAAAGACGTACCCGCTGCAAGAGGCGGGGTCGTGTACGGAGACGGGCGTGTGACGACGGGCGAAGAGGGCAGTGGACGGGGGCGGCTCGTGGGCCGCCGCGTGCTCCTCGTGGTTTCGGGGGGAATCGCCGCCTACAAGGCGGCCGAACTCGTTCGCCGGTTCCGCGGCGAGGGGGCGGAAGTGCGCGTGGTGGCCACCGCCGGGGCGCTTCGCTTCGTCGGGGCGGCCACCTTTCAGGCGCTCTCGGGCAACCGCGTGCGCCACGATCTCTGGGACGAGGAGGCCGAGGCGGCCATGGGCCACATCGAGCTCGCCCGCTGGGCGGAGGTCGTTGTTGCCGCTCCAGCAAGCGCCCACCTGCTCGCCCGCCTTGCCCACGGGCTGGCCGACGATCTCCCAACCACCCTCGTTCTGGCCACCGAGGCCCCGCTTCTTCTCGTGCCGGCGATGAACCGGGTCATGTGGGCGCACCCCGCCACCCGGGCGAACGTCGCCCTCCTGCGGGCGCGGGGGGCGGTGGTTCTCGAGCCCGAAGAGGGCGAGCAGGCCTGCGGGGAGAGCGGGCCCGGGCGTCTCCCCGAGACTCCGATCGTCGTCGGGGCGGTTCTCTCCCTCCTCCGCCCCGGTTCCGGGAAGGACGCCCTTCCGGCGGTCCTTGCCGGCCGCCGGGTGGTGGTCACCGCCGGCCCGACGCGCGAACCCCTCGATGCCGTCCGCTACATCGGCAACCGGAGTTCCGGCCGGATGGGCTACGCGGTCGCCCGCGCCGCGCGTCGGGCCGGCGCCGAGGTCGTTCTCGTGAGCGGCCCGGTGGCCCTTGATTCCCCCGCGGGGGTGCGGGCGATCCGGGTCGAGACCGCCCTCGAGATGCGGGAGGCGGCCCTCGCCGCGGCGCGCGGGGCGGACCTCTTCGTGGCCGTCGCGGCCGTGGCCGACTACCGCCCCGCGCGGAGGGAGACGGGCAAGCCGGCGAAGGACCCGAAGGGCGCCCTTCTCGCGCTCGTCCCCAATCCCGACGTCGTGGCCGAAGTGGCCCGTCTCGATCCCCGCCCCTTCGTCGTGGGTTTCGCCGCCGAAACCGGCGATCTGGAAGAGCACTGCCGCTCCAAACTGGAGCGCAAGGGCCTGGACATGATCGCCGGGAACCTTGTCGGCCCGGACCGCGGATTCGATACCGAGGAGAACGCGCTCCACGTATTTTGGCGCGGCGGGGAGGCCCGGCTCGGGCCGGCGCCGAAGGACGAGCTCGCGCGCCGTCTCGTGGCGCTCGTCGCCCGTCGCCTGGCCGGGGAGGAAGGCTCATGAACGTGGCGCTCCGCATCCTCGATCCCCGTCTTGGACGGGACTATCCGCTGCCGGGGCCGACGACGGAGGGCTCGGCCGGCGTGGACCTCCGGGCGATGGTCGACGCCCCGCTCACGCTTGCGCCCGACGCGGTGCGGCTCGTGCCGAGCGGTCTCGCGGTCCACATCGCGGATCCTGGGTGGGCCGGCGTCGTACTCCCTCGTTCCGGCCGTGGGCATCAGGGCCTCGTCCTCGGGAACCTTGTCGGTCTTATCGATTCCGACTATCAGGGCGAGATCCGCCTCTCGCTTTGGAACCGGGGCACGGAGGCCCTCGTGATCGAGCCCGGGGAGCGTATCGCCCAGCTTGTTCTCGTGCGTGTGGCCCAGCCGTGTTTCGAAGTCGTCACAGACTTCGCCGCGACCCGCCGGGGCGAAGGGGGGTTCGGGCACAGCGGCCGGACCTGAGGCGCGAGGGGCAGGGAGGCCCCCCCCATGGGCTTGACAGCGCCCTCGGTGTCAGGGAAAATAAGAAGTTCAGGATGCGTTGTGGGGCCATAGCTCAGCTGGGAGAGCGCTTGCATGGCATGCAAGAGGTCGCCGGTTCGATCCCGGCTGGCTCCACCAAATCACGGATTGGATTGCCGCCGGTTCGGGCAGTGCGCCCGATGACCGTCCGCGATGCCGATCGGCTTGCCCAAGGTTGCTCCCAAGGGTTCCGGAGATCGCCCTTCACGGTGGCCGCACGGGTGCGCGCCGCGTCGGGGGCGCCCATTCGCGGTCGCTCGTCATCGTTCGAGGAACGGGTTGAGGATCCTGAGCCGTGGCTCGATCAGTTGCCCGTGCTGCAAGTCTTCGGTGTAGAGGATCGTGCATGCGGCCCGCAACGCGGATGCGACGATGACCGAGTCATAGAAAGGGAACTTGTAGCGCTTCTTCACCCGGCCGGCGAGATCGTGGTCATCGACGGTGAGCGGCTCGGTGTGACAGACGCTGCGTACCGTATCGAGAATCTCACGGACATCCGCCAGTGGCATGGCGAGCCTGCGGATCGCGACCGCCGCAAACTCGTTTAACACCTGCACGCTGATGACGCCGGATTCGGCGAGCAGCGACTCAACCCGGCCCGCTTTTTCATCTTCGGAAGACAGCAAATACAGAAGGACGCTGGTGTCGAAGAACGCCTCAGCGTCGCTCATTGGCTTGCAGCCGGTCGAACTTGAAATCCTTGGGCAAGCGGCCGCGGTATTTGCGCAGTCGGACCAGAAGCTCCCGGGCGCCCGGAGTCTTTGCGATTTCGAACGCCCGCGCGCTCACGGCATGGATCTCGATATCGTCACCTTCCTTGAGCTGCAGCGCCTCCACCACGGAGGCGGGGAGCCGGATGGCCAGGCTATTGCCCCATTTGGATACTTGCACGGCTGTCCCTCTTGGATATACATCCTTTGCGAGTATCTCCGCCGGCCGACAAGCCGTCAACTTTTTGAAGGCATCGGCGGCCGACCCTTGCGCGGTAAGCATCCCGGCTGACGTGGAAACGCCGGGGAATTTCCGCGGCCCGTTGGGGTGAACCTTCCGGCCGGGAATTGTGCGCCTCCCGGGTTCCAAGGACGCGCCGCACCGACTCTCGGGTGGGGTCACCCCTTGTTCCCCGGGCCGTACGGACGCCCGTCGCGGTGGGCGTAGCCTCCCCCGCCCGCGGGCAGGAAGAGGTCGATGTCCGGATAGTGAACGGCGTCTCCTCCCCGCGCCCGTGTTCCGATCTCGAGGAGGAGCGCATCGTGCCCGCTCCGGTTCTGAAAATGATGACCGTCGGGACGCCCGGCGGGGAAGCCGGCGCAGTCCCCGCCCCGCAGGAGTTCCTCGCCGGCGTCGGTGACGAGGACGACCTCACCCTCGAGGATCCAGACGAACTCGTCTTCGCCCTCGTGCCAGTGCCTCTGGCTCGACCATGCGCCCGGGGGAAGCCTGAGGAGGTTCGCCCCGAACTGGTGGAGTCCGGCGGCGTCCCCGAGCCGGTGACGCACACGTGTCCGGCAGGGGACGTCGTGGGGCGCGGGATAGCGTGTTCCGGTCGCGACCGGGGCCTCGGTG
>JAKAQQ010000123.1 GCA_021819635.1 Pseudomonadota bacterium | reverse complement strand
ATCTCGAGATAACTGACGACCACGCCGATGAGAAGGGCGACCAGCGCGGTGATGAAAAGAGCCCGGACACCCGTGGCGGTCATCTCGCGGCTGAGGGCGGCGAGATGCGGCCGGCTCCGCCCGGTCAGGATGCCCAGGGTCCTGAGGGTCACCCCCCCCAGCACCTCGAGGGCGTGAAGGACGGTGCGTCCGCCCGCGAGGGCGCCCGCCCCCAGCCGCTCGATCGGAGACAGGGAACGGGGGGGGGGCTCCGGAATCCGGCCGGCGTCCCGGCAGCGCTCGAGAAGGGCGCGTTGCTCCTCGTCGCCCTCGAGACCGGCGGGAAGGGTCCCCTCCCAGGCGGTGAGAAGAAAGCAGGCTCCGGCCGTGTCGAGTTCCGCGACGTCCAGGCGCCAGCCCGCGTCGCGGGTGGCCGCCCGCAGGCGGCGGAGGAGGGGGCGGTGCGTTTTCGTGGGCGCGAGGGCGTGCAGTGTCCAGGTGCCTTCGAGAACGAGCGTGGTCCGATCGCCGTCACGGAGGGTGCGGAGGCGGGGCGGGGACGCGTGGTTTGCCCGGTTTTCGTCCGTCACGTGCGCGATCGCCGTTGTGGGGCGCGTGCCGTCGCTCGCCACCACCGCGTCGGGACGGGAGGCGTCGCGTGGGCCAGGGCGGGGGGGCGAACGGGCATGCCTATAATATGGATCGCTGGGACGGACTGCACGCCGTTCAACAACCCCGCCCGTCGCGCGCCGGCGGGCGTATTCCGCGCCGTGGAGAGCCCATGAAACGAACGACCCCCGCTCGTCGACCCGCCGGATCCGTTCTGGCTGTCCTCTGTGTGTGTTTGGCGCTCACCGCAGGGGGACGGGCCCGGGCAGGCAATCTTGCGGCCGCGCTTCGCCAGGCGCTGGCCACCAGCCCCCTGATCCACGCCGCCCGAGCGCGGCTCCGGGCCACGACGGCGGCCCTGTCGGCGGCGCGGTCCGGGCATGATCCGCGCATCGATCTCGAAGGTTCCGTCGGTCGCTCCCACTGGAGCGGCGCCTCGTTCCTCTTCCCGGCTTTCCCGACACTGTCCGCCAGCCAGTACAGTTACGGCGTCACCGTCACCCAGCCGATCTATCAGGGCGGACGGGTTCAGGCGGCGGTGGGCGCGGCCCGGGACACCGTCGCCGCGACGCTCGCCTCCTACCGCGGTGCCGAGGCGCACCTGCTCTACGATGCGGCCGCGGCTTACGCCCGCCTGTATCTGGCCAAGGCCGTCGTGACACTTGAACAACACAACAGGGCGACCTTGCGTCAGCGTCTCCGCAACGTCACCGACGCCCTGCGAAACGGCGAGGCGACCCGCACCGACGTCTCCGAGGCCCGGGCACGCCTTGAGCAAGCGGACGCGCAGCTCATCTCCGCCCGCGGGCGGGCCAACGAGGCCGCGGCGTTTTACCGCGAAATCGTGGGACGTCGCCCTCCCCACCGCCTGCTGCCCCCGGCGCCCCTCGGCGCGGCTCCGCGCACGCTGGTTCAGGCCCAGGCGCTTGCGGACGAGAACTTCGAGGTGCTCGAGGCCCGTTTTTCCCGGCGCGTGGCGCGGCATCGAGCGCGCGAGGTCGGCTCGGGGTTCTACCCCCGTCTCGCGTTGAGCGGCGGTTACATCCGGGCCCGGAATCCTGAGTACGGGTTCACGAAATTCAACAGCGCCATGATCGCCCTGCAGATCGACTACCCGATTTACTCGGGCGGGGAAACCTTGGCGCGCGAACACGAGGCCCGTGAGGAGCTCCGTGCCAGTCGCGCGGAGCTCCGAGGCGCCCAGCGTGCCGCCCGTGCTCAGGCCACCGCCGCGTGGATGGGGTATCTCAGCCGTCGCGCCGAAATCCGGGCCTACGCCTCTCAGGTGCGCGCCGAGATTCGGGCCTACAAGGGCGTCGTGGTCGAGCATCGGGTCGGGACACGGACGTTCCTCGACGTCCTCAACGCCGAGCAGGAGCTTCTGGACGCGCGTGTTGCCTTGGTCCGCGCGCGGGTGGACGCCGTCCTCGCCCGTTTTCGCCTTCAGGAGAGCGCGGGACTCCTCACGCCCTTCGCGGTTCTTGGCGACGGGCGTCCGCAGCGCTTTCCCCTGCGGCCGAAGACCGCGCGCCGCACGCACGATCCCTCCTGAGGGACGACGCCGTTTCCTTCGCTCCTTGCCGAGGGAAGCGCCCGGCGCTTCAGGCGGCAAGGGACCTGGGTGCGGGCCGGCTTCACCGGCCTATTCTCGTGGGTCTCCGGTCTCCGCAAGGGGGGGCGCGGCAACCGCCGCACGGGCGAACCGCGCGAGGGGGTCGGGCCGTGTGCGCTCCTCACGTGTCCGAGTCCGTCGGGTGCGGGCGGGTCGGCCCGAGGGAGAACGCCTTCTCTGTAAAGGTTGCTCCTTGCAAGGTTTTCAGACGCATGCCTTCTCTCTGGTGGCAAGGCCGCGATATACTGGATTCTATGGAGAAAGACTGCCTGCTTCCCTACGTGCGGTATCTGTGGTGGATGACGCCGGAAAAAGCCTTGGACAATCCGTTGCGCTTGATTGCGCAGATTATGGACATAGGGGGCTTTGAGGACGCCATGCGGATGCGGAGAATCCTAGGCGATGAGCCCTTGCGCGAAGCCTTGCGTCGTGCGCAACCGGGCTGGCTCAATATCCGGTCATGGCATTACTGGCATTACATGCTGGACATGGCCGAGCCGGATCAGGTGCCACCGTTACCGGTAAGACGCATTGAAAACGCACTTTGAAATCCTACCAAAGTAACAAAAGAAGATCTGGGATGATTTACGCCCGACTCCACATCTTGGCTTCACTTTGTATGAAGGAACAGCAATAGCTTTGTGCCTTGGGCACCGGCAATCCGTAGACTTTGATTTCTTCTCGAATAAGACGCTAGCTAGACAGGAAGGCCATCCTTGCGGCCATGTCGTGGATTGTGGATGCCATGACTATTCAGGACAAACAAGACACTTGGGCGCTTCTCGCCCGGAGCAACAACGTCAAGATTTCTTTTTTTGGCGATATTGGATTTGGTGGGGTGTCGGAGTCAGAATATACCTCTGAC
Source organism: Pseudomonadota bacterium (assembly GCA_021819635.1). Taxonomy (GTDB): domain Bacteria; phylum Pseudomonadota; class Gammaproteobacteria; order JAKAQQ01; family JAKAQQ01; genus JAKAQQ01. Next base: position 1,043 of record JAKAQQ010000123.1, on the reverse strand, counting down.
GGGGCGTTGCAGGTCGCCTCTTTCGTGGATCTGATGGCCACAAAGCTCAAGGTGATACTGCAAAGAGCGGAGTGCAAGGATTACAGGGATATTGCCGCCATGCTTAACCATAACGTCAATCTGGCGGAAGGTCTGGGCGCTGCCAGAGCCATGTTTGGTCCCAACTTTCAACCACATGAAAGTCTGAAAGCGTTGGGTTATTTCGGTGACGGAGACCTTGATCAACTATCGGCAGACGAAAGGAAGGTTTTGCTTCTTGCGGTACACCGTATTGATACCATTCCCGATATGGGCATACAAAGCAAAACGCTCTGTCTCGATACATCGAAGCCGTATCACCAGACACGGCGCCCCTGAACTCTTGACGCTGGCGCGCAACCTCGCTCTTCTGTGTACGGGTTGGCTCCCAGGGCCCAGCCAGACGGAAGCGGGTCAGCGCCGTTCTGCAGAAAAAACCAATAAGAATATAGATCAGAGACTTTACCCGGGCCGCGTCACGCGTTTCCGGATGCAGGAAAAACGAACGGACCCTCTCCCCTCGGCGGTCTTTTTCGACCGGCGCAGCCGGCCGAGAACCGCGTGCAGAAGATCTCTCGGGCCGTGCACAAGCGTGCGGGCCACACCGTTGTTCTTCTCGTCTTTCAGGCGAGCTCGTCCGGATTGAGCCCGGGGGAATGGGGCGTCAGGAAGAACAACTGAAGCGCTCCCTGCAGCGACCCGACAAATGTGGCGGTCTTCCGGGCGCGGTGCACGGGATGGCCATCGCAGATGAGGACAATCTTGCGGGGACTGCCGCGCACGAGGCGCTTGAAGAATTCGATGAACACGCCGGTATCCACTGCCCCGCGGACCACCATGAATCGCCGTTCCCCGCGTTCCACCAGAGCCGCATAGATGTTTTGCCCCTAGACGGGTGTTGGCCGGACCATGGGTGTACCGTGGGGAGGGCCCCTCATTTCGATGGCCGGAGAATTCCCCCTGCTGAGGTTCTGGCCTCATCGCGCAGGGGCGACCACGGGTTTCCGGGGTCCCGCACTCCGCGC
>JAKAQQ010000122.1 GCA_021819635.1 Pseudomonadota bacterium | reverse complement strand
TCCGATCTCGCCTGGATCGTTTCATCATTCACGAACGATCATACACAATCGTCTCCTGCGTCTCCACGTGTTCGCGGATCGATCCCACCGGAAAGACCAAGCGCACGGAACGGGCCGGTCGGACCCGCGGGGGGGTGCAACCCGCCGCCCGCCTCCCGACCCATGATAAAGCCCTGAGAATCGGGGGCTCCCCCGCCCGTGGGCCACCTTCCCGAAGCCCTCGATCCCTCTTCCCTTCAGGCGCCGGCTTCCTTTCACCCGAGCCGTGGTTCGCGGGCGTGCCCCACGCTCTTCGGTCACGTGTTGCCGCTCAAGGTGCGGAGTTCCAACATCGCATCGTCCCTGACAATCCGGCTCGCGTGCGAAGACTTGCGTCGTGCATGCGACCGATCGGACCGCGTAAGCCGTCTCAGGTGGGGAGCTCGGGAATTCCCACACTCCGGAGATAGCGGTAGGTCGGATCGTAGTGATTGGGGTGGCGCGTCGGATCGTTCTTCTCGCCGGGCGGAACGACGATCACGCTGCCCTGCCGGGCTCGCGTCAGAAGCACCCTGTACGCGTTGGCGAGATGGGTTTGACGCTCCTTGCCCCGAACGTGCGTCCAGCCGCCTCCCCGGAAATCGAAGTGTTTCCACCCGTCGCGCGCAAAACGCAGGTCGGCGTCCCAAACGACGCAGGTCCAGTCAAGTTCCAGCCCCTGGACCTGAAACTCGGTGGCCGCCTCCTCGAGATAGTAGGACGAACGAGGATCCCGTCGTTCGTCCAGAAACCAGTGCACCGGATCAATCGGGACCCGGACATCGATCGCGTGCGGGCGGAGCCTCTGCGCGCCCGAAGAGGCCACCATCCCGTAACGCTCCGTTCCCCGGGCCCGGCGGCGCAACCAGTCCTTGGCCGCCGCAAGATCGCGCGTCACGGCGAGCGGGAAGCGCTCCGTCACCACGGGACAGAGTTCACGTGCGGCTTCTTCCTCCAAGGCGAGAAGCCGATCGACGAAAGCGGCGTAGCGTTCGGCACGAAACGACCGCACCGACACCTCAAGATGGAGGCTGTCCTCGAAGTGGAGTTTCCCACGCCGCCGGGCCGATTCCAGGAGCCCCTCCACGGACGTCTCGGCGTCACCAAAACCGGAGGACAGGTGGATGTCCCAAGCCGGAAAATCTTCGTTCAGGGAGCGCAGCCACTCGCCAATACCGGCCTCACCGGTATGAATCTCCTGCCCGTTGCCGACAAGACAGACCACCACCGCCCAATCGGGGTGACGATCGAGACAGGAAAGAAGAAACGCGGGCTCGGATCGGTCGAACCCCGTCCGGCCGCGTCGGCGCTCCATAAAGCGGGCGGTCTGTTCCCGATTCCACGCCCGCTGCGCTTCGTCGAACACCGCCACGTGTTCGTGCGGGGGCTCGGGGTGGCGCAATCCCTCGTCGCGAAAATGATGGACGTTCTGGATAAAGGCTTTCGTCGCACGCCGCGCCTCCTCCATCGTGCGGAACCTTCGTCCGCCGTGCTCTCGCTCCCGTCCGTCACGGGCCAGCGCTTCCTGCAGAACCTTGACCAGAGGACCGTTGCCGGACAGGTAGACGGCGGGAGGCTGGTTCTCCGCGGCCGCACGCCCCGCCGCCACGTCGAGGCCCACCAAGGTCTTGCCCGACCCGGGAACCCCCGTCACGAAACAGGCGGCCTTCCGCCCCCTCTCTCGGGCTTCACGCACGAGCGCGCGGACGAATCCGGAGGTTCCCCCCAGATTGGCCGCGTCGCTTCGGGCAATCTCCGCCACACCGTGGCCCGCGTAGAGGGCTTTCGCGGCCTCCACGATCGTCGGGGTCGGCCGGTACCGGCCGCGGAGCCACTCCTCGCCCGAGAGCGGGGGACCCTCGGTTTCCTTTAGCCCTCGCGTGATGGCGTCGCCCAAGGTGCCCGCGTTGCAACAGAGGGGACGCATCAGGCCGGGCAGCGCTTCATCCCTCTCGACAACAAGGACGCTCCCGGGGGCGTGTGTCGCCACCAGAACGGGCACCATCGGTACATCCCGGCTTGTCTCGTGGAAATGTTTGAGGTCAAGAACGTAGTCCATCACCTGTTCGAGGTCCCGGGGGCGAAACTCGCGAGCGCCGATCTTGAACTCGATTACGAAGATCACATGTCGGACGAGCAGCACCGCGTCGATGCGTGACCCAAGACGGGGAACGTCGAACTCGAGAAAGAGGCAGCCGTCCTCGGGCATGCCGGCGAGGGTAGCACGCAGACACTCCAAGGTGTCCCTCCACACCGCTGCCTGATCCCGTTCCGTATCAAAGTCCGAGTTCCCGGTCAAGGCTCCGAGGGGCGTGTCGGGTGGATCACGCAGGAACCCGGCGATCGTGTTTTCGTAACCGGAACGACGGCAAGGAAAGCTCGGCGGAGTCAACGGGGGATCAGGAGAACACACCAGCGCCCAGGATATCGGGTTTCTCGACCGAAGAGAGCCCCACCCGAAAATCGGGCGTTGCCCGGACTTGCCGCCGGTTCGTCACACGGCAAACTCTCCAAGATCGGTGCACTCACGGAGCCCACCGAGCACGAGGGCCGGGCGGTCAAGGCCGAACTTGGGTGTAGGGGATCCCCACCAAGGTTGTCGAAACGCGGTGCGGGACGAGCCCGAACTCAACAGACCCTCTCCGTCTTATCGTCACGCGGAGCTCGGGGGGGACTCGGCACCGGGGCGGGCGTTCACGCGGTCGCCGGCGGTGCGGCGCAGAAAGTTCCGCAGCATCCGATGGCCATGCTCCGTGAGGATGGACTCCGGGTGGAACTGCACGCCCTCGATCTCCAGCGTCCGGTGGCAAAGGCCCATCACTTCCTCCACCTGCCCGTCCGCATCCTGCGTCCAGGCGGTCACTTCCAGGCAATCCGGCAGGCTCTCGCGCTCCACCGCCAAGGAATGATAACGCCCCCCCAGAAGCGGGTTTGGAAGATCGGCAAACACGCCCGTCCCGCGATGGTAAATCGGCGACGCCTTGCCGTGAACCACCGCCTTGGCGTGCACAATACGGGCGCCAAAAACCTGCCCGATCGCCTCGTGCCCCAGGCAGACCCCCAGCATGGGGACCCTCCCCGCGAATCGACGAACGACCTCGAGGGAAATCCCCGACTCGTTGGGCGTCCCGGGGCCCGGGGAGATGACGATGTGGCGGGGCCGGAGGCGCTGGATCCCGTCCGGCGTAATCCCGTCGTGACGGCAAACACGGACGTCCGCCCCCAGTTCCATGAAGTACTGCACGAGGATGTACGTGAACGAATCGTAGTTATCAATCAGCAGGAGCATTTTGTCCGTATTCTGACGCTGAGCATAGATGTTCAAGCCACAAGCATTTTTTGATACCCGCAGAAAATACCCGCATTTTCCTCTGTGGTCTTGAGTGGCCGACGGAGTTGTTCTATCCTCCCGCTGCCGGCCGCTCGCTGCCGCGCAAGTGGCACCGCAGCGCCGTGCTTGTTCTCAGGGCAACCGCATCTCGCGTCGCATAAATTCGTCGAATAGGGGCACGGTGAAAGCAACATGGCCGTGTTCCGGTGCGTAGATCATCCCCTTCTTGATCAGGTTGTCCCGCGCCGGTCCCAAGCTTCGGGCGCCCCGGTTCATCGCCTTGGCAACATCGGACGAGCGCTGCGGACCTGCCCCAAGCTCGGCCAAGCAGCGCATGTATTCGCGTTCCAGCGGTGTCAACCGATCGAAACGGACCCGGAAGAAAGACTCGCCCAGTTTGCGAATCGACTGGTTGGTCGCAACTTTGGCATCACCTTCGGTAATGATACCGCCTCCCGCGATGTTCCAGGCGTTGTAGCCCCACTCCTGCAAGAAATAGGGATAGCCTCGGGTCTGTGCGAAGATTTCTTCAAGTGCGCCGTCGTCGATGCGCGCGCACTCGACTTCGACCGGTTCGCGGATGGCTTGGTAAGCGTCTTCCTTTTCGAGTCTGTCCAGCCGCGGAAAGTCGAACATCCGCTCTGCGTAACTCTTGGCATCACCGGCCTGCCCTGCCAGCTGCGGCAACCCTGCCCCGAACAACAGCAACGGCAGGCCATCCTGATTGACCGCGTGCATGCCCCGAATCAACGCCGCAAGCTCTTCGCACAGAC
>JAKAQQ010000121.1 GCA_021819635.1 Pseudomonadota bacterium | reverse complement strand
TCAAGACGCGTGGCGAGCCTTTCGGGCCGGAGGGCCTCCAGACGGCGGCCCGCCTTGTCCAGCGGGGCGAGAGGGCGCTCCGCCCTCCCTTTCCAGAGGGTGAGGGTGGCTTCCGGGCGTTCGAGACGCCGGCGCATCACCGCCGCGAGCTGGCCGACTCGCTCGTCGAGCCGGAGGAGCCGCTCCTCGAGCCGCCGTCGGGGATGGCGGGCGAGGAGCCGCTCGTGGAGCGCCCCGAGCCGCCCCGCGAGTTCGCTCCGGTCCGGCACCGCGCGCTCGGCGGCGCCGCTCGGCGTTGTCCCGTCGAGGTCGGCGGCGAGATCGGCGAGCGTCCGGTCGGTCTCGTGGCCGATGCCCGTCACCACCGGGACCGGGCAGCGACGGACGGCGGTGACCACCTCGCGGGTGTTGAAGGCGGAGAGGTCTTCGGTCGATCCCCCGCCGCGGACGAGGAGCACGAGGTCGGCGTCGTGCCGTTCGGCAAAGCGGGCGAAGGCCTGGGCGATCTCGGCCGGGGCGTGGACGCCCTGGACCGAGGCGGCGTAGAGACGCACGGGGACGAGCGGAAGACGTCGGCCGAGAACGCGGAGCACGTCGCGGACGGCCGCCCCGCTCGGGGAGGTGACGACGGCGATCCGGTGGGGGAGTGCGGGCAGCGGCCGGCGCTCCTCGAGCGTACGGAGAAGGCCCTCGGCGGAGAGCGCCCTCCGGAGCTCATCGAGCTGGCGCTGGCGGGCGCCTTCGCCGCCTTCCTCGAGATGGTCGACGATGAGCTGGAGGCTCCCGCGCGCCTGGTAGACCGCCGCCCGGGCGTGGACGAGGACCGTGCGGCCGGGCGCGAGGAGCGCCGCCGAGGCCGTGGCGGTGCGCGCGAAGAGCACGCAGCGGACCATCGCCCGGGTGTCGCGGATCGTGAAGTAGCGGTGCCCGGAGGCGGGGGTGCTCAGATCCAAAACTTCGCCCTCGACCCAGACCGTGGCGCAGGCGCTGCGCACCACCCCGTCGAGAACGGCCACGAGGCGGCTCACGCTCCACGGGGCCGTACGGCTCGGGGGGGCGGGTTCCTCGGGGGTCGCGGCGGCGGCGGGCGGCGGGCGGGGATCCATGCCCGGCCATCTTAGCATCCGGGCCGTACGGGCCCCGGCACGGGTAAAATGCACGGGGACGCCGCTCCCCGCTCGGTCCGCCCCCCATGCCGCTCGTCCCGGAACCCGCCCTCACGTTCGACGACGTGCTCCTCGTCCCCTCCTACTCCGCGGTTCTGCCCCGCGAGGTGGATTTGCGGACGCGTCTCAGCCGGCACATCACGCTCAACATCCCTCTTCTCGCCGCGGCCATGGACACCGTGACCGAGGCCACGCTCGCCATCGCCCTCGCCCAGGAGGGCGGACTCGGGGTCATCCACAAGAACATGCCGCCCGAGCGGCAGGTCGAGGAGGTCCGCCGGGTCAAGAAATTCGAGAGCGGCATCATTTCCGACCCCATCACGGTCGCGCCCTCGGCGAGCATCGGCGAGGTCCGCGCCCTCACCCACGCGCGGGCGATCTCGGGCGTGCCGGTCGTCGAGGGGCGCACGCTCGTCGGCATCGTCACGAGCCGCGACCTCCGTTTCGAGGAGCGCAACGAGGCGCCCGTCCGCACCATCATGACCCCGCGTGAACGGCTGGTGACCGTGCGCGAGGGCGCGCCTCGTGAGGAGGTCATCGCGCTTCTCCACGCCCACCGGATCGAGAAGGTGCTCGTTGTCAACGCCGCCTTCGAACTGTGCGGGATGATCACGGTGAAGGATATCCAGAAGGCCCGCGACTACCCGAACGCCGTCAAGGACGCCTTGGGCCGTCTTCGGACGGGGGCGGCCGTTGGGACCGGCGCCGACGCCGAGGCGCGGGCCGAGGCCCTGGTGGAGGCCGGCGTCGACATCCTCGTTCTCGACACGGCCCACGGGCACAGCGAGAGCGTCCTCGGCACCCTCCGCCGTTTCCGCCGCCGTTACCCGGACCTCGATCTTCTCGTCGGCAACGTGGTGAGCGGCGAGGCCGCCCGCGCGCTGGTCGAGGCCGGGGCCGACGCCGTCAAGGTCGGCGTCGGCCCGGGCTCGATCTGCACGACCCGCGTCGTCGCCGGCGTGGGCGTCCCGCAGGTCACGGCGATCGTCGAGGTCTCGCGGGCCCTTGAGGGGACGGGCGTGCCGCTCGTGGCCGACGGCGGCGTCCGCTACTCGGGCGACATCGCCAAGGCGCTGGCCGCCGGCGCCCACACGGTGATGGTGGGCGGGCTCTTTGCCGGGACCGAGGAGTCCCCGGGGGAGGTGGAGCTTTTCAGCGGCCGCACCTACAAGGCGTACCGCGGGATGGGGTCGCTCGGCGCCATGGCCCAGCGGCACGGCTCGGGCGACCGCTATTTCCAGGACGGCGCCGACGCGGTCGAGAAACTCGTCCCCGAAGGCATCGAGGGGCGGGTCCCGTACAAGGGATCGCTCTCCGGCGTGGTCGCCCAGCTCATGGGGGGGCTGCGGGCGGCGATGGGCTACACCGGCTCCCCCGACATCGAGACCCTTCGCACCCGCACCCGCATGGTGCGCATCACCGCCGCCGGCCAGCGCGAGAGCCACGTGCACGACGTCTTTGTCACGAAGGAAGCGCCCAACTACCGGCTCGAGAACTGAGCGGTGGACCGGAACCACGCCTCGCCTCCGCTGCCCGAGGAACGGGTCCTCGTCCTCGACTTCGGATCCCAGTACACGGAGCTCATCGCCCGCCGCGTGCGGGAGCTCGGCGTCTACGCCGCCGTGCTCCCCTGGGACGCGACCGCGGAGGAGATCCTCGCTTTCGCGCCGCGGGCGGTGATCCTCTCGGGCGGTCCGTCCTCGGTCTGCGACGAGGGTTCGCCGCGCGCGCCGGAAGCCGTCTTTGCCCTGGGCGTTCCGATCCTCGGCATCTGCTACGGGATGCAGGCCCTCGCCGTGCAGCTCGGTGGGGCGGTCGAGCCCGGGACACCGCGCGAGTTCGGCTACGCCGAGGCCACGCTCTGCGGCGAGGACCCGGTGCTCGCGCCCGCCGTCGAACCTCTCGGCGACGGACGGCGGGGGCTCCGGGTCTGGATGTCGCACGGCGACCGTGTCGTGCGTCTTCCGCCGGGGTTCCGCCCCCTCCTCACCAGCCCGGGGGCGCCCGTCGCCGCCATGGCCGATCCCGCCCGCGGCTACTACGCTCTCCAGTTCCATCCCGAGGTCCGCCACACCCCGCGAGGGAACGACGTGCTGGCCGCCTTTCTCGCGGCGGTCGCCGGCCTCGGTCGGAGCTGGACGCCCGAGGCGATCCGGGACCGTCTCGCCCGCGATCTCGCCGCCCGTCTCGGGACCGGCGGGCGCGTGCTTTTGGCCCTTTCCGGGGGCGTCGACTCCACGGTGACCGCGGCCCTCCTCCGCCGCGTCGTGGGCGGGCGTCTCGTTCCGGTCTTCGTCGACACGGGGCTCCTCCGCGCCGGCGAACGCGAGGAGGTCGAGGGCCTGTTCGGCGGCGAAGGCCTCCACGTCGTCGACGCCCGTGCGCGGTTCCTCGCGGCGCTTCGGGGCGTCACCGATCCCGAAGAGAAACGCAAAATCATCGGCCGTCTCTTCATCGACGTCTTCGCCGGGGAGGCCCGCCGGCTCGAAGACATCGCCTGGTTCGCCCAGGGAACGATCTATCCCGACGTCATCGAATCGGCGCGGACCCGTCCGGGGAGCGCGAAGGCGGTGATCAAGTCCCACCACAACGTGGGCGGCCTCCCGGACGTTCTCCCGTTCCCACTCGTCGAACCCTTGCGCGAACTCTTCAAGGACGAGGTGCGTGCGCTTGGCCGTCTCTTGGCCGTTCCGGAGAGTCTCCTCGCCCGCCATCCCTTTCCCGGCCCGGGGCTCGCGGTGCGTGTGCTCGGCGAGGTGACGCCCGAGGCGCTTGACCTCGTTCGCGCCGCCGACCGGATCTTCCTCGAGGAACTCCGGCGCGCCGGTTGGTACGGACGTCTCGCCCAGGCGTTCGCCGTCTACCTGCCCGTCCGTTCGGTGGCGGTCATGGGCGACGCCCGCCGGCACGACCCCGTGGTGGCGCTCCGCGCGGTCGAAACCGAGGATTTCATGAAGAT
>JAKAQQ010000120.1 GCA_021819635.1 Pseudomonadota bacterium | reverse complement strand
GCTCGCGCACCGAACGGGCCATCGTGTTCGCGGTCACGAGGAGCATCGTGAAGAACACGGCGGCCAGGATGGCCGTGACGATGGTGCCGATATCGGCGACCTGAGCGATGAAGTTGAGCAGGAAGGTCCGGGCCGTGGACGTGCTTGTGGGGTCGGGCGAGTTGGCGAAACGGGCGTCGATTGCGCGCGAGACAGCGGCGGAAGCGCGGGCGTGCGCAATCTCGATTCGGTAGAGCGAAACCTCGCCGTGGACACCCGCATCCGGGGGGGTGGTTTCGCTAAGGTAGTGGTAGTGCACGAGCAGGAGCTGATCGTAACGGTTCGAGTGCGGCCGGAAAACTCCGTCGATACGCACGGGCCAGACGTTGGTTCCGTTTTTTCGGCGCCAGATGTTGGAGCGCAGGGGCACCACCTGGCCCGCGTGCCAGCCGAAGCGGCGGGCGAGGGCACGGCCCACGAGCGCCCCGCGCCGGTCCGCGATCCAGCGCGCGCGGGCACGCGGGGAGAGACCAAGCTGGCCTTTGAGTTCGGCGAGAAACGTGCGAGGATCGATGGCGAGGGCAAAGAGGAAATTGCCCGTCTTCTGGTAATAGCCGCCGAGCCAGACCTCGTAAGCGACGCGCTTCACGCCGGGGACGGAGGCGATGATCGTGCGGTCCGCGAGGGGAAGCGGTGAGACGAGGGAAACGATGTTGGTGGTGACAAGGATGCGCTTGCCCACCTCGCGGATCCCGCCGATGAAGGCGTAGCGCACGCTCATGAGCAAAGCGAAGAGGAGAAACGCGATGAGGACACTCCCGGTCGTGAGCACCGTCCGGGCGCGGCGCCGGAGAAGAGCGGCGCGAACGAGAGGGAAGTAGCGGATCATGCGGGGGACGTGCGGATCTCGCCGACGAGGCCCTTCTCGAGGCGCACGAGGGTGCGGGCCCGCTCCGCCGCGTGTGGGTCGTGGGTCACCATGACGATGGTCTTGCCGAGGCGGCGGTTGAGCTCGACCAGGAGCTCAAGGATCTCGTCGCCCGCGTGCCGGTCGAGATCCCCCGTGGGCTCGTCGCAGAGGAGCACCGTGGGGTTGGTGACGATCGCGCGCGCGATCGCGACCCGTTGCTGCTGCCCGCCGGAGAGCTCCGTGGGCCGGAAGCCGTGCCGGTCGTCGGGGAAGCCGACGAGGCTCAGGGCGGCGGCGACACGCCGTTGGCGTTCCGCATGACCGAGGCGCTGGAGGAGGAGCGGGAGTTCGACGTTGCGGGCGGCGCTCAGCACCGGCAGGAGATGGTAGAGCTGGAAGATGAACCCCACGTGGGTGGCCCGCCAGCGGGTGAGTTCGCGGGGTCCCATGGACTCGAGGGCCACCCCGTCGAAGAGAATCGAGCCCTCGTCCGGGCGGTCGAGACCGCCGAGGAGGTTGAGGAGCGTGCTCTTGCCCGAGCCCGAGGGGGCCATAAGGGCGAGGAATTCCCCGCGCGGAACGGCCAGGTCGACGCGGTCGAGGACCTGTACGGTTTCGCCTCCGCGCCGGTAACTCTTCGAGACCCGTTCGAGTTGGATGAGCGCGCCGGAAGCAGCAAAGGGTGCGGTCTGGGCCATGGCGGCTCCCTTAAGAAGCTGTGGAGTGGTGCGGCAGTGTGCGGACGACACGAACCCGGCGTCCGGGCCGCAGGGGTGCGGAGGCGTGAACGACGACCACCTCGCCCGGGGTGAGCCCCGCGAGGACGAGGCGGCCCGGACCGCTGCGGGCGCCCAGACGGACCGCGACGCGGACGAGCCGGCGGTGCCTGATCCTGTAGACGTAGCTCGCGTGGGCGGGGCCACGGACGGCGGCTTCGGGCACGAGGACGGCGCCCGAGGCGGGTCGTCCCGTCGGCGGCGGAGCGGCGAGGAAATACACGTTGGCCGACATGTCCGGAAGCACGAGAGGGCTCAGTTTCTGGAAGGCCACACGGACCTTGACCGTGCCTTTGGCGCGGTTGGCGGTGGGCACGATGCTGATGACGTGGGCCGGGAAAACATGATCGGGGTAGGCGTCGAGGACGATCTGGGCGGGCTGCCCGGCGTGCACCCGGCGGATGTAGGCCTCGTTGACGTCAACGTCGACCTCAAGGGAGCGCATGTCGACGATCTTGCAGATGCCGGTCTGGGTGAAGCCGCCGACGGCTTCGGGGGAAATCATCTCCCCCCGGTGGGCGTACTTGGCCGTGACCACACCGTTGAACGGGGCGTGGATGTGGGTGTGGGCGAGGGTGAGCGCGGCGAGGCGGACCTGCGCCTCGGCGGCGCGCATGCCGGCTTGGGCCTGGGCGAGGAGCGCCTGCTCGCTCTGGTATTCGGCGCGGGCCTGGTCGTAGGCGGCCCGGGATGTGAGCCCGCGACGGTAGATCGTACGTGTGCGCTCGTAGGTGAGGAGGTCGTACCGGAGGGTCGCCCGGAGGGCCGCCACGCCGGCGCGGTCCGCACGGTACTGGCGGCGGGTGGCACGGTATTCGTTGCGCGCTGTGTGGGCGTAGAGGAGGGCAAGGGTCTGTCCGCGGTGGACGTGCATGCCCTCCTGGACGTAGACCTTGCGGATCATGCCCGTGACGCGCGAGGAGACGGTGGTCTCGCGCCGCGCGATCACGTAGCCCGAGGCGCTCAGGACGCGCTGGGTTCCAGCTCCGGCGTGGGGCGGGCTCGCGGCGACGGCCACCGTCACGGCGAGGCTTGGGCCGGAGGACGCGAAATAGCCCGCGAGGGCGAGGGCAACGAGGCACACCCCGGCGAAGACGGGGAGCCACCGGGGAAGGCGCTTCCGCCGTTTCGGCGGGGGCGTGGCCGGTGTCTGGCTGAGCGCGGCGAGGGCGTCGTCACGGTTCACGGGGGAACGTGCCCGGCGGTGTCAGGGTAAGGTGCGCCCAGTATATGGGGTGCGGCCGCGCTCAGGCTGTCGCGGTCGGGGAGTGCGGTGTCGGACGGTGGCCAGGATCACGTCGATGCGGCCGGTCCGGAAGCCGGCGATGCAGTAGGCGAGGTAGTACCGCCACAGCCGACGGAAGCGTTCGCTCTTCTCACGGGCGAGCCCGGGCCAGGCGGCGTCGAAGCGGGCGAGCCAGCGGGCGAGGGTGCGGGCGTAGTCGGCTCCATGGTGGGTGGTGGCAACGAGGTCCAGTCCGACCCCTCGCGCGAGCTCGTGGAGGATGGGGAGAGTCGGGAGCATCCCCCCCGGGAAGATGTGGCGCTGGATGAAATCGGGCCGGCGACGGTAGGCCGCGAAGCGGGCGGGGTCGATCACGATGATCTGGAGGGCTCCCCGTCCTTCGGGCGTGAGGGCGTCGGCAACGAGGCGAAAAAAACGTGTCCAGTAGGCTTCACCCACGGCCTCGAACATCTCGATCGAGACGACGTGGTCGTAGCGGGGGGGGACGGGGACGTCGCGGTAGTCGCACAGGCGGAACCGGACCCGATCCTCCCCGTAGCCCTCGCGCCGCGCCCGCGCTTGGGCGTAGGAGAGCTGGGCGGGAGAGAGGGTGAGGGCCTCGACGCGGAGTCCGCGGGCGGCCGCCCGCAGGGCAAAACCGCCGAAGCCCGAACCGATTTCGAGGACGCGGGCCCCCGGACGGGCCTCGAGGCGCTCGAGGACGCGGTCGTGCTTGCGCCGCTGGGCCCGGGCGAGCGGCTCGTCGGGCCGCGCAAAGTGGGCGCACGAATACGTCATCGTTGCGTCGAGCCAGGCGGCGTAAAAATCGTTGCCGAGGTCGTAATGGGCGATCACGTTGCGGCGGCTGCCCCGCCGGCTGTTCCGATGCCACGCGTGCCGGAGGCGGCCGCTGAGGCGGAAGGGGGCGGCGAGGGCCGTGGTCCGGCTCCCCGGCTCGCGGAGCCGGGCGAGCGTGGCGAGCAGCGCGACGAGATCCGGGCTGTCCCAGTCGCCGGCCGCGTAGCCTTCGGCGAAGCCGAGGTCGCCCCGCACGAGCCGCGCGAGGGCGCGCGCCGGCCGCCGGATCTGCCATTCGCCCGTGGGCATGGCCCCCTGCGGCCACGTCCAGCTCCGCCCCAAAGGATCGGTCACGGTGATCGCCCCCACCTCCAGCCTCGCGAGATGGCGCGTGAGAAAGCGGATCCACCAGGGCGTGGGGGTAGCGGTTGTTGAGAT
>JAKAQQ010000119.1 GCA_021819635.1 Pseudomonadota bacterium | reverse complement strand
CGGAGCTCGATCTCGACCGGGCCGTGCCCGGCCGGTGCGTGCGCGAGGGTAAACCCCTCCTCGTCGCCCCAGGGCAAGACCCGCCACCAGGCATCGACCTCACCCCCCCCGGTACGCCACGCGGTTCGCCCGCGTCCGACCCGGCTGGAACAGCAGCGGGTGGAGGCGCTCCGCCCGGCCCCAGGCCACCGGTTGGAGCCGAACGCTCCCCCGGGCCGTGTGGAGACGTGCCCCGTCCGGTGTAAAGCAGGCCCCCCGGCGCTCGTCCGCCAGCCGCGCGCACCCCCGGGCATCGATCCGATCGGCGGGATCGCGGGCGGACCCGCGCGCCGCGTGCCGCAGCATGGCCGCCACCAGCCCGGCCGGGGCACGGCCGAGCCCCTCCGCTCGGCGCGGGGCTACCGCGCCGGGGGCCGGGGATGCCCCCGCCAGCATCAGGACCAGCACCAACGAACCGAGTCCCACGCTCATTCCTGCTCCCGCTACCGTTTTCATGACGATCTCCAATGACCCGACGGGCCGGGCTGTGTGTGAATCACTTGCCCCCGAAACCCCGCGGGAATTTACCCGAAAATCCATGCCCGCGGTCCGGAAGGTGTCCACGGTCGACTGCAGGCCGGTCTACGGGCGTTGAGCATGGGCGCTCTCCCGGGAGGCGTCAAGTTGTGCCCCAATGTATGGTCCGCCCCGATTCTGCAAGTGACGGTGCATGGCGGTCGAGAGAGCGGCTTGCCCCAATGTATTCGGCCTCTGGTGAAGACCTGAACGGTCTTCCGGCCCTGATGGGAATTCGCGCCCGGGTGTCCTCATAAGTTGCTCGGCTTCGAGAGCCATTTGAGGCATCAGGTTTTCACCCGGGTGACGATGCCTGCCCGGTGCGAGCGGACGGGGCGCGCGTCTTCAGGGGCTCGGCCTTCGAACGACCGACGTTCGTGGATCGCCGCTTGAGCATCAGGCGCCGATGTTGAGCGGGGCCGTCAGGGGGTCTCTTTGCTCGCGGCGTGGGCGGCGACGATGTCGTGAATCGCGGCGGTGAGGCGCTTGGCGGTCGGAAGATCGAGGAACTCGTTGGGGCCGTGGGCGTTGGAGTGCGGACCCAGGACCCCGGTCACGCAGTACTGGGCGGTGGGGTAGCTCGCCGCGAGCATGTTCATGAAGGGGATGCTTCCGCCCATGCCCATCGCTTGAGGAGGGGCCCCGAAGTGGGCGCGCGAAGCCTCCTCGCAGGCCCTCTCGAGAAAGGGCGCGAAGGAGGGAGCGTTCCAGCCGGGCATACCGGTCAGGGGGAGGAAGCTCACGCGGGCGCCGAAGGGGGGGGTGGTCTCGAGGGTCTCGCGGAGGACCCGGACGGCGGTCTCGACGGGGAGGGTCGGCGGAAGCCGGAAGGAGAGCTTGACGCGGAGCGCCGGGAGGTGGGTGTTGCCGCCCTCGCGGACGCTTGGGAACCCGTCGAATCCCGTGACGGCGAGGGCCGCCCGCCAAGTGTTGGCGAGATGGAGTTCGACCGCCCCTTCGTGGAGGAGGCGCACGCCCTCGAGGAGCGGGAAGCCCGCGCGGAGGCGCTCGGCCGGGATCAGGGCGGCGAGCCGTTCGGTCTCGCGCCGGCGGTCGTCGGGGATCTCGACGGCGAGGGCGGAGACGAGGATGCGCCCGTCCCGCGGGTCCTCGATCCGGTCGAGGAGGCGGCGGAGGACCATGGTCACGGAGGGAAGGAACCCCCCGGCGTTGCCGGAATGCACGCCCTCGGCGAGGACCGCGAGGCGGAGCTCGGCGATCAGGTTCCCGCGGAGCGACGTCGTGAGCCAGAGCCTCTCGTAGTCGAGGCAGCCCGAATCGAGGCAGACGACGAAGTCCACCGCCCCGAGGCTCGGGCGGAGGGCCTCCACGTGGGCGGCGAGATCGGGGCTTCCGCTCTCTTCGCTGCACTCGATCAAGACCACCGCCCGCGCGTGGGGGATCCCCCGTTCCTCGAGAAAGCGGTAGGCGGCGAGGGCGGCAAAGACGGCGTAGCCGTCGTCGGCGCCTCCCCGCCCGTAGAGGCGGCCGTCACGAAGGACCGGGGACCACGGCCCGAGCCCTTCCTCCCAGCCGGTGAAGGGAGGCTGCTTGTCGAGATGCCCGTAGAGAAGGACGGTTCTCGGGTCGTCGGGCGGGACGCCCGCGGCCGGGATGTCGACGAGGAGGACCGGCGTGCGGCCCTCGAGACGGTGCACCGTCACCCGTGCCCGGACGGGTTTCTCGGCTTCGCACCAGCGGTGGGCGAGCGCGACCGCCGCCTCCATGTGGCCGTGCGCGCTCCAGTTGGAATCGAAGGCCGGGGAGACGTTCGGGATGCGGATGTAGTCGGTGAGCGGGGGGAGGATGCGCTCTTCCCAGTAGCGGTCGACGGCGGCGAGGAGGGCGTTCGGGGCGGGCACGGAAGGTCGGAAACGGGGGATGCGGCCCCATTCTACCGCCGCGGGCGGATCCCTCTCCCCGCACTGGACGCGTTCAGGGGACGGGTTCGGGCAGGGCGAAGAGACGGCGGAGGTTGGCCGTCGTCGACCGCGCCACCTCCGCGGGGTCCGTCCCCCAGGCGCGGGCGATCGCGGAGGCGACGTGCGGGAGGTGGGCCGGTTCGTTCCTCCGGCTTCGGGGACGGGGGCGGAGATCGCGCGGGAGGAGGTAGGGGCAGTCGGTCTCGACGACGAGGCGGTCGCGGGCAATGCGGGCGATGAGCGGAGGGAGATGCGCCCCCCGACGCTCGTCGGTGATCCAGCCGGTGAGGCCCACGACGAACCCCTCGGCGAGGGTCTCCTCGAGCTCGTCGGCCGTCCCCGTGAAGCAGTGGACGAGGGCGCGCGCGGCGGGAACCCCCCCCTCGCGCCAGAGGGCGAGGAAGTCGGCGTGGGCCTCGCGCACGTGGAGGAGAAGGGGACGGTCGTGTCGGCGGGCGAGGGCGATCTGGGCGGCGAAGGCCCGGCGTTGTTCCGCCCGCGTGCTGAGGAGCCGGAAGTAGTCGAGCCCGCACTCCCCGAGGCCGACCACGCCGGGCCGGTCGAGGAGGTCCTCGATCCCGCGCGCCACCTCCTCCGACCAGGAAGAGGCGTGGTGGGGATGGACGCCCGCCGTCGCCCAGATCCGCTCCGGATGCCGCGCGTGGAGGGCCGCGGCCCGCCGGCTCTCCTCGAGGCTCGCCCCGGGGACGAGGAAGCCCGCCACGCCGGCGGCCCGCGCCCGCGCGAGGACCGCGTCCCGGTCGGCGTCGTAGCTCTCGTGGGCGAGGTTCGCGCAGGCGTCGAGGAAGAGAGGACGGTCCACGGCCGTCAGGCGGCGTCGACCGGCGGTGGAAGGCGCGGAAGCTTCCCCTCCGCGAGGAGCGCTTCCTCCTCGAGCGCGCGGGCGAAGGCGTGGATCTCGCCGTCGAGACGGCGGTCGCCCCGCCCGGCGGGGGCGTGGGTCCGAAGACGCGTGTAGAGGGTCTCGAGGGGTTCGCTGGCCCGGAGCGGTCGGACGAGCTCAAGCGCCCGGCAGGCGGCGGAGAGCTCGATCCCGAGGACGAGCGCGAGATTGTCGAGGAGGCGCAGAAGCTTGAGCCCCGCCCAGGGGGCCATGCTCACGTGGTCCTCCTGGCCGGCGGAGGTCGGGATCGTGTCCACGCTCGCCGGGTGCGCCAGGGTCTTGGTCTCGGAGGCGAGGGCCGCGGCGGTCACCTGGGCGATCATCCAGCCCGATTCGAGCCCCGGCTGCTCGGCGAGGAAGGCCGGGAGGGCGGGGTTCACCCGCCGCGTGTAGAGATCGACCCTCCGTTCGGCCATCACGGCGGTCGTGGCGACCGCCACCCCGAGGGCGTCGGCCGCCCAGGCGAGGGGCGCGGCGTGGAAGTTCCCTCCGGAAAGGATCTCCTCGCCAAAGACGAGGGGGTTGTCGCTCACGGCGTTGATCTCGCGGGCGGCGATGGCGTCGGCCGCGGCCAGGGCGTCGGCCGCGGCTCCGAGGACCTGCGGCATGCAGCGCAGCGAGTAGGGGTCCTGGACGCGGCCGCAGTCGGCGTGGCTCGCCGCGATCGGGCTTGTCGCCCCGAGCCAGGCGCGGAAGACGGCCGCGACCCGTTTCTGTCCCTCCTGGTTGCGCGCCTCGTGGATGCGCGCGTCGAAGGGCACCCGGCTGGC
>JAKAQQ010000118.1 GCA_021819635.1 Pseudomonadota bacterium | reverse complement strand
TTCCCATCAAGGGGTACGACGAGGGGCGCCACGTCGTTCTGGCCACGCGCTCCGGCACCGTCAAGAAGGTGAAGCTCGAGGCGTTCTCCCGCCCGCGCAGCACCGGCATCATCGCCCTCGGACTGACGGACGACGACACCCTGGCCGGCGTTGCGCTCACGGACGGCGCGCGCGATCTCATGCTCGTCGCCTCGAACGGCAAGGCGATCCGGTTCTCCGAATCCGATCTCCGCCCTCTGGGCCGCACGGCCTTCGGCGTGCGCGGGATCCGTCTCGCCCCCGGCGAAGAACTCGTCGCGATGATCGTCCTTGACGAGGCCTCGCCGGAGGTGCTCGTGGCCACCGCCGACGGCTACGGCAAGCGGACGGCGGTCGAAGATTTTCCCCGCCAGCACCGCGGCGGACAGGGCGTTTTCTGCATGCGCGCCGGCGGGCGCAACGGCCCGGTCGTCGCCGCCCTCGGCGTGCGCCCCGACGACGAGGTCGTGATCTTCACCCAAGGCGGGACGGTCGTCCGCACGCCGGTGGCGACCATCTCGCGTCAGGGTCGGGTCACGATGGGCGTGCGTCTCATCCGTCTCGAAGAGGGGGACCGGGTCACGGGACTCGCGCCGGTCCCGCGCGGCCCCGACGGGGACCCCGCGGTCGAGGGCGAGGAGTCGGCGCCGGTCGAGACGGAGCCCACCGGCCCGTGACCGCACCCGCCCCGTCCCCGCGCCCGCGGCGGCGGGCACGGAACTTTGGCCCCGGGCCGGCCTACCTTCCGACGGACGTTGTGGAGCGGCTTGCCGCCGACCTCGTCGACTACGGCGGCTCCGGGCTTGGGGTGGCCGAAGTGGCCCATCGCGGACCGCTTTTTGCGCCCGTCGTTGAGGCCCTCGAGGAACGCCTCCGCCGCCTTCTCGCTCTCCCGCCGCGTTACGCCATCCTCTGGATGCACGGAGGCGCCAGCCCGCATTTCGGCCTGGTCCCTCTCAATCTCGCCCGCCGGCACCGCCGCGCCGATTACGTCGTCACCGGGCACTGGTCGGAACGGGCCCGTGAGGAGGCCGCGCGCCTGATCGGCGAGGCCCGTGTGGTCGCCCGCGTGTCGAACCCTCCGGTGACGATTCCGCCCGTCTCGGCCTGGGCCTTGGATCCCGGGGCCGATTATGTCTATTACACCGACAACGAAAGCGTCGACGGGGTGGAGTTTCCCGAAGCCCCCCGGGTGGAGCGACCGCTCGTCGCCGACCTGACCGCCAACTTCCTTTCGCGTCCGGTCGAGATCGCCCGCCACATGCTCCTCTTCGCCGGGGCGCAGAAGAATCTCGGCATCACCGGGCTGGGGGTGGTCGTCGTCGATCGCGACGCTCTTCCCGAGGACGTGCCCGGGGTTCCGCGGGCCGACGTCTACGCCGCACATCTGGCCGAGGGCTCGATGCTCAATACCCCGAACACCGTGGCCTGGTACGTGGCCGCCCTCATGCTCGAGTGGATCGAGAAGGAGGGCGGGCTCGAAGCGCTCGCCGCCCGCAACCGCCGCAAGGCCGATCGCCTGTACGCGGTCCTCGACGGGAGCGGGGGGTTCTACCGCAACGACGTCGCGGCGTCTTGCCGCTCGCGCATGAACGTCCCCTTCACCCTGGCCGAGCCGGCGCTTCTCCCCGATTTTTTCCGCGAGGCGGCAGATGCGGGACTTCATCAGCTCGACGGGCACAGGAGCCGCGGTGGCGTGCGCGCGAGCCTTTACAACGCGCAACCCGAGGAGGCGGTCGGAGAGCTCTGCGCCTTTCTCGAGGAGTTCCGTCGACGTCATGGCTGAGCTTTCCTTCCGCCCCCGTCCTCGGTCCGCGGTTCTCGAGAGCCGCCCCTACGAACCCGGGCGCTCGCCTGCCGATCTTTCTCCGGAGGCACGGCGGAGGGCACGGGCCGTCAAGCTCGCCTCGAACGAGAACCCTTTCGGCCCCAGCCCACGGGTCGGCCCGGCCCTCGCGGGCGCCCTTGCGGAACTCGGGCGCTACCCCGACCCTTCGGGACGGGGGCTCCGCGCGGCGATCGCGGACCGCCTTGGTGTTCCTCCTGAAGCCATTGTCCTTGCGGGCGGGTCGGACCAGGTTCTCGGCTGGCTCGCGCAGGTCTTTCTCGATGCGGACCGTGCGGCGGTCGTCTCGCGGCACACGTTTCCCACCTACCGCATGGTTGCCCTCGCCTCGGGGGCGGAGGTGGCGGTGGTTCCCTCACGGCCGGAGGACGACCCCCGTCCTTTCGCGCACGATCCCGAGGCGCTTGCGGCCCGTGCGGCGCGGGGGGGCGGGATCCTCTTTCTCGACAACCCTGGAAACCCCGTCGGCTGCGTCTTCGAGCGGCCGGCCCTCGCCCGACTTCTCGAGACCGTGCCTCCCGAGGTGCTCGTGGTGATTGACGAAGCCTACATTGACTACGTCGACGATCCCGCGGCGGTGACGGCGCTCCCTCTTCTAGCGCGGCACCCGAACCTTGTCGTGACCCGAACCTTTTCGAAAATCTACGGCCTGGCGGGCGCGCGCCTGGGCTTCGGACTCATGCACCCCGAGGCGGCCGCCCTCGTGGCGCGCATCCGCCTGCCCTTCTCCGTCTCGTCGCCCGCCTTGGCCGCCGGAGAGGTGGCCTGGGGGGACGGGGAGCACTACCGCCGCAGTCGCGAACACGTTCTCGCGGAGCGCCCGCGCCTCGCCACGGAGCTGGCGCGCCGCGGCTGGCGTGTCCTCCCCTCGGCCGCCAACTTTCTTACCGCCCGCCCTCCCGTCCCCGCCGCGCGTGTCTTCGACGTGCTTTTCCGCGAGGGAATCATCCTCCGTCCTCTTCGCGGCGAGGGAATCGACGCTTACCTTCGGATCACGATCGGCACCCGCGAGGAGGACGATCTCCTTCTTGAGGTTCTCGATCACCCGGGCCCGGCGGGCGGGGGGGGGACGTCGTGACGGACAGAACAGCTCCTGTTGTCAGCATCGACGGGCCCGGAGCGTCGGGCAAGGGGACGCTGGCCCGGGCGATTGCGGACCGGCTTGGCTGGGACTGGCTCGACAGCGGCCTCGCGTATCGGGGGCTCGCCTGGGTGCTTGTTCACGAGCAGGACGGTCGGGTCGACGACGAGACGGTCCTCGCGGGGCTTGAGCGGCTCCGCTTCGAGACCGTTTCCAGGCGTTGGCACCTCTTCGTCGGCGACCGTGACGTCACCGCGGAACTCGGCGGAGAGGATCTGGGCGATCAGGCCTCCCGGGTGGCCGTTCGTCCCGACGTGCGCGCGAGGCTTCTCCCCCTCCAGCGTGCCTGTCTCAAGCCCCCCGGCCTTGTCGCGGAGGGGCGGGACATGGGTACGGTGGTGTTTCCCGAGGCCCGGCTCAAGGTGTTCCTGACGGCCAGCCCGGAAATTCGCGCCGAGCGCAGGTGGCGGCAGTTGAGCGCGGGCGGGATTCATGCTAATTTGTACCGGCTTACGGAAGCCATTCGGACCCGTGATCGACGCGACTGCGGGCGCGAAACGGCGCCCCTGCGTCCGGCGGAAGGAGCCCTCGTGCTTGATTCCACCGAGCGCACGGTCCCCGATCTCGTCGCGGAAGTGCTCGCGCGTCTTGCCACCGCCGGTTTGCCGGGACGGGAGGAATGAGGGAACGTAAGAACGGAGCGGGAGGATCCCGCTTCGCAACCATCCACGTGCCGTCTTCTGGGGAAGAGGGGAGGGCGCCGCCATCCGTCCCGCGCGTTCCGCGCTCGGGCGTTCCATTCTGAAGGTTACCTTTTCATGTCCGAATCCTTTGCCGAACTGCTCGAGGAATCCCTCGCCCAGTCCCAGCTCACTCCGGGGAGCATCATCAAGGCCGAGGTCGTCAGCGTCGGCCCCGAAATGGTCGTCGTTCGTGCCGGCCTTAAATCCGAAGGGGTGATCCCCACCGAGCAGTTCCGCGGCCCGGACGGAACGGTCAGCGTTCAGCCCGGCGATATCGTCGACGTGGCCCTCGACGCCATCGAGGACGGTATGGGCGAGACGCGCCTCTCGCACGAGCGTGCGAAGAGGCTGCGCGCCTGGGAAGAGCTCGAGAAGGCCTTCCGTGACGGCGAGGTCGTCACCGGCGTGATCAACGGCAAGGTCAAGGGCGGCTTCACCGCCGACCTCAACGGGGTGCGCGCCTTTCTT
>JAKAQQ010000117.1 GCA_021819635.1 Pseudomonadota bacterium | reverse complement strand
CCGGGGGCACCGCGGGGGGAGGGGACAGGGCCCCTTCCCGTTTGGGCTCCCGTCTTTCCGCAGGCGACAGCGACGGCCGGCGCCCCCCGGTCACAAAGATCGCGCTCCAAATGGACGAGGCACTGGCCCGCGCCGCCGCCGAACCCTTGCAGGGTGCGATCGCGTTCGACGGGTGTCGGCGTCTGGGGGAACCTCTCGCGGTTCTTGCGGGTGCTTTCCTGGTGGCCCGCGCCGACGACGACCTCGTCGTGGTCGACGTGCACGCCGCCCATGAACGTCTCCTCTTCGAGGACCTCAAGGCGCAGCACGCGCGCGGACCTCTTCCGCGCCAGACGCTTCTCGTGCCCTACCCGGTGGACCTCGGTCCGCGGGCGGCCGCGCTCCTTGCCGAGGCGGCGCCCCGGCTGGAACGTCTGGGGTTCGAAATCGATGCACTGGGACCGGAAACGATCGTCGTGCGGGCCGTCCCGAGCCTTCTGGGCCACGGCGATCCCCGGGCGCTTCTCGAAGCGGTGGCGTCGCGTTGGGACGACGAGCCGGACGAGGGGCTTCTTGCCGAACGTCTCTTTGCCGTCCTGGCCGACGTCGCCTGCGATCACGCGGTCAAGGCGGGCGGCCCCATGGGGCTCGAGGCCATGGCGGATCTCTTGCGCCGCCTGGAGCGGGCCGAGGGGGGCGAACATTGCAGCCACGGGCGACCGAGCTACGTCGTTCTTGGTCGCGAGACCTTCGAGCGCTTTTTTCGGCGCGGGCGGTGAGACGGGCTCCGGAGGGGGGGGGCGCGCCCCTCGTCGTCCTCGCCGGCCCGACCGGCGTCGGGAAGTCGGCGCTGGCCCTGGCCCTCGCCGAGCGGTTTTCGGCCGAGATCCTGAGTGTCGACTCGGCCCAGGTCTACCGCGGACTTGACATCGGCACCGACAAGCCCGGGCCGGCCGAGCGCGCCCGCGTGCCCCACCATCTTCTGGATCTCAGGGATCCGTCCGAGGATTATTCCGCCGGGGCGTTCGTCGCCGACGCCCGCCGCGCGGTCGCGGACGTCCACGCGCGCGGCCGGCTGCCTCTTCTCGTCGGTGGGACGTTCCTGTATTTCCGTGCGTACTTCGGGGGTCTCGGCCCCGATCTTCCTTCCGCCGATCCCGAAGGACGGCGTCGCCTCGCCGCCGAAGCCGCCGGGCTCGGCTGGGCGGCTCTCCACGCCCGCCTGGCTCGTCTTGACCCCGCCGCCGCCGCCCGCATCCATCCCCACGACGCCGTCCGGATCACCCGCGCTCTCGAGATCCAAGAC
Organism: Pseudomonadota bacterium; assembly: GCA_021819635.1. Lineage (GTDB taxonomy): Bacteria > Pseudomonadota > Gammaproteobacteria > JAKAQQ01 > JAKAQQ01 > JAKAQQ01. The sequence continues at coordinate 2,905 of JAKAQQ010000117.1, read as the reverse complement.
CTCAGCGGCCGCGGACCGAGCGCCCACCGCCCGACCCCGTTCCTCGACGAGGGCCCGGTCCTGCGCCTCGTCCTCACGGTGCACGACCGCGAGGCACACCGACGGTGGCTCGACGCCCGGCTCTCGAACATGCTCGCCCGGGGCTTCCTGGAGGAGGTGCGTGCCCTTTACGGACGCGGGGATCTCGATCCCTCGCGACCGGCGCTGCGCGCCGTCGGTTACCGTCAGCTCTGGGAGTTCTGCGCGGGGCGCTTCGGGTACGAGGAAGCCGTCGGGCGTGCCCGGATCGCGACGGCCCAGCTTGCCAAAAGGCAGGCCACTTGGATCCGCTCCCTCCGGGGATGGCGACCGCTTGCGTGGGAAGAGGAGGCGCGGGGGGAGATCCTGACACGCCTCGTGGGCGAATTTCTGGAACGCGCCGCGCGGGGCTGACGGCCTCTCGCGGCAGGTGGCTGTGGTAAAATCCTTGGACGGGAACACGGGCTTGCGGAGCCCGCTCCGCTGTGTTCTCGCCCCTTGCTCCGGTGCGTGATCTATGGACAAAAACACCTCTCTTCAGGATCCTTTTCTGAATCTCCTGCGCAAGGACAAGGTCCCCGTTTCGATTTACCTTGTCAACGGCATCAAACTCCAGGGGCAAATCGAGGCGTTCGATCAGTTCGTCATCCTTCTGAAGAACAGCGTGAGCCAGATGGTCTACAAGCACGCTGTCTCCACGGTGGTTCCTTCGCGTCGTGTGAGTCTCGACGACACCGATGGGGAGCCAATCGTTGAGGATGACTCCGGCGACTGAATCCGTACCCGTGGAAGAACCCGCCGCGGACGGAGCGGTCCTCGTCCAGCTTGATCTTGGGCGTGCCAAAGGGGGGCTTCGTGCGTCGCTCGAAGAGTTCTCCTCGCTTGCCCTTTCGGGGGGCTACAAGCCGGTCGCGACGGTCCGCGGGAGACGCGACCGGCCCGACCCCCGGGCCTTCGTGGGCCAGGGCAAGCTTCGCGAGATCGGTGACGCGGTCGCGCGCGAAGGTGTGCGCCACGTCCTCGTCAACCACGCGCTCAGCGCCGTCCAGGCCCGCAATCTCGAAAACGGGGCCCTGGCCTGTGTGGTCGACCGGACGGGGCTCATCCTTGAGATCTTCGCCGAACGTGCCCAGAGCTACGAAGGCAAACTCCAAGTGGAGATTGCCCGCCTGCGTTACGCCTCCAGCCGTCTTGTCCGTGGCTGGACCCATCTCGAACGGCAGAAAGGCGGCATCGGCCTGCGTGGCCCGGGCGAAACCCAACTCGAGACCGACCGCCGCCTCATCGCCCGACGGATCCACCAGCTCGAGGGTGAGTTGGAGACCCTGGCCCGTCGGCGGGCCTCGGCCCGGCGGGCACGCCGCTCGGTGGAGACCGTGGCCCTTGTCGGCTACACGAACGCCGGAAAATCCACACTTTTCAACGCTCTCGCGCGGACACGCGACGGCGAGGTCGCCGATCGCCTGTTCGCGACTCTGGACCCCAAGCTGCGGCGTGTCCCCCTTCTCGGTCGCCCGGACGTCGTCCTCGCCGACACGGTGGGGTTCATCCGCGGTCTCCCCCACGAACTCGTGGCGGCCTTTCGGGCCACGCTCGGGGAGGTGAGCGAAGCCGCGCTCCTCCTGCACGTTGTCGACGCCTCGGCTCCCGACCGGCTCGAGAAGGAGCGCGTGGTGCTCGACGTCCTCGGGGAAATCGGGGCGAGCGACCTTCCCCGCCTCGACGTCGTGAACAAGATCGACCGCCTGGGCGAATCCCCGCGGGTCGAGCGCGACGCCCAGGGTCTTCCCGGCCGCGTCTGGATCTCCGCCGGGACCGGAGAAGGCTTGGATCTCCTGCGGGCGGCCATCGTCGAGCGTCTCGCGCCCCGTGTGCGGAAAGGGCGGGTCACCCTGAAGGCGGGCGAGGGGGCGCTCAGAGCCGCCCTCTACCGTGCCCGCATCGTCGTCGGCGAGCGTGCCGACGCCCGGGGGTCCCCGGTGCTCGATCTTGCGGTTGACGACGGTCTCTGGAAGCGGCTCTGCGCTTCGTACGCCGTCGATCCGGACCGTCTGCGTGATGCGCTCCCGCGGCGAAGGACCGCCCGCCCGCGGTGCGCCGCCCGTGAGGCGCTTCCTCGTGGGGTGGAATGAGATGCCCGACGGCAAAGATCCGTGGAAGGACCCGCCGCAGGAGCCCGAGTTCGACCTCTGGCTGAAGAAGCTCCGGGCGCGCTGGACCCGGCGGCGTCGCCCCGACGGCCGTGATCCCTGGCGTGGATTGCGCCGCAATCACCGGATCACGCTCTTCATCCCGCTCGCCGTTCTGGCGGCCTTCTGGTTGAGCACGGGGTTCGTGACCGTTGCCACGGGCCGCGTCGGGTACGCGTTTGTTTTGGGTCGTCCCGACGGAACGCTTGAGGCCGGGACGCACTGGCTTCCCCCGTGGCCGCTGACCCGGGTCCTTGACGCCGCCGCGCCCGTGCGGGGAGCCCGTCTCCTGCGCCTGCACGTATGGACGGCGGACGGGCGCCTCGTCGTCGTCCGTCTGCGTTACCGCATGACCGAGCAACACCCGGAGCGCCTGGCGCTTTCGTACGCCGGGTTGACCCGCCTCCGGCGTGCGCGCCTGCGCCATCTCGTTGCCCGCCTCGCGGCGGAGACACCGCGGGCCGCCCTCCTGGGAGCCCGGGGCGCCCCGAACCTTCGACTGCGCCTTCTTCGTCTCTGGGCGGCCGCACCGACATCGAAGAAGACGGGGGCGGCAACCGCGCCTCCGTCGCCCCGTGCCCCCACGGGCGAGGGATCCCTCCCGTGGGGACGCCTGGACATTCTCGGCCTCGCCTTCGTGCCGCCGCGCCCGCTGCGCGCGGACGCGCTGGCCCGCACCCGGCTCGCACAGCGCCAGG
>JAKAQQ010000116.1 GCA_021819635.1 Pseudomonadota bacterium | reverse complement strand
CTCGACGAGCCCGGGCTCGTCGAGCGCTGGCGGCTCGACCCCGCGCGCTTCGAGGAGCGCGTCCGGGCGCTCTACGCCCCCGACGAGCCGAGCGGGGAAGACGCGGTCGAGATCCTCACCGTCCACGGCGCGAAGGGGCTCGAGTGGGACGTCGTCTTCCTGCCCGCCCTCGACCGAAAGACGCGGCCCCCGGACCACGATCTCCTGGCCTGGCAGGAGACCCTCGGCGGACGGGGCGAGCGTCTTCTTCTTCTTGCACCGTGCCCGTCGCCCTCGCGGGCTGAGGACGGCGCCTCGCCGCAGGCCTACGCATATCTCTGTGACCTCGAACGGGACCGCGACCGGGCCGAGGCCGTCCGCATCGCCTACGTTGCCGCCACCCGGGCGCGCACCCGGCTTCATCTTTTCCTTCCTCCCGAGCGACCGGTGAAAGCCCGGGACAGCACCCTCGCCGACGTGTTCGCCGGGCTCGTGGACGCGTGGCCGGCGGGCGCGGCGGTGGCGCCGCCGTCGTCGACCACGGCGACGGCGATGCGCTCCGAACGGACGCGGCTCGCGCGCCCCTTTGCCCTCCCGTCGTCCGCGCCGGGCGGGGAAGAGACGGACCGCGTCGACGCGGGGGGGGACGCCGACGACGGCTCCCTCGGCGAGGGCCGGATCGTGGGCCGCGTGCTTCACGCCGCCCTTGCCCGTCTCGCCGACCGGCCGCTTCCCCCCGCGGGGGAACGCGCCGCCCGTGCCGGGCGTGACGCCGTCCGCCGGGCGCTCCGCGCGGAGGGGCTTCCCGGGGCCGATCTGGACCGCGCCGAGACGGAGGTCCTCGCCGCCCTCGCGGGCGTCCTTGCCGACCGCCGCGGGCGTTGGATCCTGGCCCCTCACGACGACGCCCGCACGGAGTGGGCCCTCGAGTGGCTTGATCCCTCGGGGGGGGTCCGCCGTCTGCGTCTCGACCGCACGTTCCGCGACCGCCGCGGGCGGCGCTGGGTCGTCGACTACAAGCTCGGCCGGCACCGGGGGGGCGACGCGACGGCGTTTCTGGACCGGGAATGCGCCCGACACCGCCCCCAGCTCGAGACCTACGCGCGCGTGCTCCGCGACCTAGGGGAAGGCGGCCCGATTCTTCTCGGGTTATATTTCCCGCTCCTTCGCGCCTGGCGGTCCTGGCCGGCGGCGGGGGATCCTCCGTTCCCCGACGAGAACCGTTGATGCCCGCGCGTCCCCGCCGCCCGCGCCCGCCCGCCCCGCCGCCGCCCGTGGCGGAAGTGATCGAGCACCCCCTCGGGCCCTACGCCGAGCAGGCCTACCTCGACTACGCGATGTCGGTCGTTCTCGACCGGGCGCTCCCGCACCTCGCCGACGGGCTCAAGCCGGTGCAGCGCCGCATCGTCTACGCGATGCACGAACTCGGGCTCCACGCCGGGGCGAAGCCGAAGAAATCGGCGCGCACCGTGGGCGACGTCATCGGCAAGTACCACCCGCACGGCGATCAGGCCGCTTACGAGGCCATGGTCCTCATGGCCCAGCCCTTCTCGTTCCGCTACCCGCTCGTCGACGGCCAGGGCAATTTCGGTTCCCTGGACGATCCCGGCTCGTTTGCCGCCATGCGCTACACGGAGGCCCGCCTCGCCGCCTTTGCCGAGGTCCTCCTCGCCGAACTCGATCAGGGGACGGTGGACTGGACCGAGAACTTCGACGGCACGCTCCGCGAACCGCGGCTTTTCCCCGCCCGCCTTCCCCACGTGCTCCTCAACGGGGCGAGCGGGATCGCCGTCGGCATGGCGACCGACATCCCGCCGCACAACCTCGGGGAGATCGCCGACGCGCTCGTCCTCCTTCTCGACCGGCCCGAGGCGGACCTCGACGCGGTGCTCGCCCACGTGCGCGGGCCGGACTACCCGAGCCCCGCCCCGCTCGTCGTCGAGCCCGAGGATCTCCGCCGTCTTTACGCCGAGGGCACGGGCACCCTCCGCCAGCGCGCCGCCTGGCACGCCGAGGATCACGCCCTCGTCGTCGACGCCTTGCCGCACCAGGTGAGCGTGACCACGATTCTCGAGGGGCTCGCCCGGGCCGTCGAGGCGAGGCGGCTCCCGTGGATCGAGGACGTGCGCGACGAGTCCGACCGCGACCACCCCGTGCGTCTTGTCCTCGTGCTGCGCGGACGGGCCGATCCGGCCGCCGTCTTCGCCGAGGTGCGGGCGGCCGTCCCGGGTCTCGAACGCACGCTGCGCGCGAACTTCAACATGATCGGGCTCGACGGTCGTCCGGCGGTCAAGCCGCTCCTCGCGTTGCTCCACGAATGGCTGGGGTTTCGCCGCGCCACCGTGCGCCGGCGTCTCGAGTGGCGACGCGCGCGCATCGCCGAGCGGCTCGAGATTCTCGAGGCCTACCGCCGGGCCCTCGAGAGGCTCGAGGAGGTGATCGCCATCCTGCGCCACGACGACGAGCCCCGCCCGCGTCTCGCCGCCCTTCTCGACCTCACCCCCCGGCAGGTCGACTCGCTCCTCGAGATCCGCCTGCGTCAGCTCGCCCGCCTCGAGGAGCGGCGCCTGGCGGAGGAACGCGCCGCCCTCGCCGCCGAGCGCGACGGGCTCGAGGCCCTTCTCGCCGCGCCGCGCCGCATCGATCGCCTGATCCGCGAGGAGATCCGCGCCGACCGGGCACGCCACGCCGACCCGCGCCGCACGCCGCTCCTCGACGCCGCGGAGGAGCGCGCCCGCGCCCCCGCGCCGCCGCCGCCGGCGGCGAGCGAGCCCCTCACCGTGGTCCTCTCCGACATGGGCTGGATCCGTGCCGGCAAGGGCCACGGCCTCGACCCCCGGGGGCTCTCGTTCCGCACCGGCGACGGTCTTCTCGCCGCCGCCCGGGGCCGCAGCCGCGACCGGCTGGTGCTTCTCGACGACGGCGGGCGGGTCTACAACCTGCCGGCGGACGCGCTCCCCTCGGCGCGCGGCGACGGGGAACCCGTCACCCGCCGGCTCGAGCTTCCGCCCGGGGCGCGGACGGTGGGGCTCGCCCTTCTTCCGGAGGGCGGGGAGGCGCTTCTCGCCGCGGCCGACGGCCACGGGTTCGTGGCCGGGGTCGAGGACCTCGCCGTGCGTGCCCGCGCGGGCCGGCGCCTCCTGGACGCCCGGGGCGGCGCCCGCGTGCTCGTGGGGCTCGAACCGCGGCAGGTGTTCCTCGCCTTCCTCACCGGCGACGGGCGGCTTCTCGTCCTCGCCCGCGAGGAGGTGGTCCGCCGGAGCCAGGGCCGGGGCGCGCGCCTCCTCGCCGTCGGGGCGGGGGCGGAACTCCTCCGGGTGGCGCCCCTGGCCTCCGGGGAGAGCCTTGTGTTCGCGACGGGGGATGAGCGCCTCACCCTTGATCCCTCGGTGCTTGCCCGCTACCGGGGGCGGCGCGGGGGGCGCGGCCGTCCGCTTCCGCCCCTCTGGGCGGGTCGGGCTTCCGCGCTCCGGCTCATCGTTCCGGCCTCCGGCGGGGATTGAGGCGCCCCCGGCGGCGTGCCCCCGCCGCCCCCGGCGGGCGTCGGCCCCTCAGCTCGGGGGGGGGAGGATTTCGGGGCTCCCGCCGAGAACGTAGCTCAGGCGCAGCTTGTGGGCGGCCTGCAGTTCCTCGACGGCGCTGCCGACCATGGCGACCGGAATGGTCTCGGCGCGGCAGGTCTCGAGCAGGACCCCGAGGGGGGAGGCCGCCGCCCGTTTCGACGCTTCGAGAGCGGCGAGAGCCGCGAGGTCCGCGCTGAGCGTCGGGTGCAGGATCACGAGCGTCGGGCGGACGTAGCGCAGAAGACCCGCGGCCTGGGGGCCGGTCCCGAAGTCGCAGAACCCGGTGCGCAGCCCGTGCTGCTCGGCTTTTTTGGCAAACGCCTGGAATGCCCGCAGCCGCCCGGCGGCCGACCGCTCGCTCACCAGGAGGAGAAGCCCGCTCCCGCTCCCCCCCGCGTGCTGCTTGCCGAACCAGGGCAGGAATTCCTCGTCGTCGAGGGTCTCGCCGGAGACGCGGACGGCGAGAAGCGCCGCCGGATCGCGGGCGGTGAGGGACGCGCGTCGCTCGATCGCCTGGGACACGAGCCAGCGGTCGTGGGCCCGGAGGAGACCGGCGCGCTTGAGGATCGTGAAAAGGTCCGTGCGCGCGATCTGGTTCAGGGGTTCTTCCGGGGCGCTGTCGAGGAGATAGGGCTTGGCGGTGGCGTCGGTGCGGAGCGGGAGATC
>JAKAQQ010000115.1 GCA_021819635.1 Pseudomonadota bacterium | reverse complement strand
GATCGAGGCGCAGACGAGCGAGAGCGCCTCGTTGATCCTCCCGGTTGCGAAGCTCAAACAGGCCCCCGTGCTTCTCGGCCACCTCGCGCACGATCAGGAGCCCGATCCCGCTCCCCCCCGGTTTGGTCGTGAAAAAAGGAACGAGCAGACTGTCGGTTTGCGGCAGCCCCGGCCCGTCGTCCACAACCTCGAGGGTCACACCTTCGGAAGATTCGCTCCAACGGATCTGCACCCCGCCCGCCGTTTGGGCGGCCGCCTCCAGCGCGTTGCGGACGAGGTTGATGAGCGCCTGCTCAAGCAGGGAGCGGTCGGCCAGAATGGTCGCGTCGGGTCCCTCCTGGACCCGGAGGGCCGGCGTGCCGGCCACGGCGGCCACTTCTCTGACCAGCGGAGCCAGACGAAGCGGCGCAAAACTCGGCAGCGGCATGCGTTCATATTCCCGATAACGCTTGAGGAAATCGGTGAGGTTCCGGCTTCGGCGTTCGATCAGTTCGAGCCCCTCGCAAAGGGTCCCCGCCCCCGTTTCCCGGGCGTTTGCTTGCGTGCGCAGCGAACGGGCCACCGAGGCGATCGGTCCGAGGGAATTGTTGATCTCGTGCCCGAGCACCCGGATCAGCCGGCGCCACGCCCGCCGCTCTTCTTCACGCAGCGCCCGGCTCGCATCGGTGATGACGAGGAGCGTGTTCGCCCGCCCCCCCCGGCGGAACTTGAGGACGCGCACCTCCCAGCGGCCCGCCGCGCCGGCAAACGAGCGGTTCGCGTTAAACACCTGCCCGTTGCGCGGGAGCCAGTCGGCGAGCCCCAGCGTTTCCGCCGACCGGCCCCTCAGATCCGAGAGGGGGGCCCCCCAAAGATTTCCGGCCGCGCGGTTGAGATCCGAGAGCCGACCCGAAGGATCAAACACGAGCACGGCCAGATCGATATTCCCGAGCAACCGGCCCAACAGGGCGTCGGACTCAATACCCGACTGGCGCGCCCCGCTGAGTTCCGTGCTGAGGCGATTGATTTCAAAAAAAAGTTCACGGAGCCCGCCGCGATCCTCCAGAGGAGCGTGGAGGGAGTAATCCCCTTCGCGAATCGCCTGCAGCAGGGAAGCGCCCTGCCGCATCCTCCGCTCCAAGTACCGGCCGAGGCCTCGTGCCACCAGGGCCACGACGACCGCGGCGGCGGCCCAACCGGCCAGGCCGACCGCAGGACCCGAGATCCACCCGACCGTCAGCGCCAGCGCGAGAAGGCCGAACGGCAGCACCCCGGTGGCCAGGGCAACCGCAACGAGGGCCTGCAGTGAGAGCCGACGTCGCGTCATATCACTTGGGATACTTGGCGAGTCGCCTGTAAAAAGCGCTTCGACTGATCCCGAGTTGTCGGGCGGCGGCGTCGGCGTCCCCCCGGCATCGCTCAAGCGCACGACGCACCAGGCAACGCTCCGCCTGCTCCAGAGTCATCGCGTCGAACTCCCGGGACGCCTCCATCGCCCCCCCCGCAAGACGGAGATCGTAGAGTTCGATCCGATCGCCCTCCGCCAGGAGAACCGCGCGTTCAACCACATGGGCGAGCTCGCGGACGTTCCCGGGCCAGTCGTAGCGTGCGAGCGCCTGAAGCGCGTTCGGTGAGAACCCCGTCAGGTGTTTCCCGTGACGGCGGGCGGCTTCCCCAAAGTAATGGTGGGCGAGAAGCGCGACATCTTCGCCCCGCTCGCGCAACGGGGGAAGGTGGATCTCAATGGTGTTCAGCCGGTAGAAGAGATCGGCGCGAAAGCGGCCGTCTTTGACGGCCGCTCGAATATCGGCGTTGGTCGCGGCCACGAAACGGGCGTCGACCGCAACCGGCCGGGAGCTCCCCACACGCTCGAAGGCGCCCTCCTCGAGCACATGCAAGAGCGAGGCCTGGGAGGACAACGACAGGTTGGCGATCTCGTCCAGGAACAGGGTGCCCTGATTCGCGAGTTCGAAACGCCCGATTCGTTCGCCCCGGGCGTCGGTAAACGCGCCGCGCACATGACCAAACAGTTCGCTTTCCATGAGGCTTTCGACAAGCCCACCGAGATTGACCGGGATAAACGGGCCACCGACACGGGGCGAGTGCTCGTGCAGCCAGCGGGCCAGCAGACCCTTGCCGGTCCCGCTTTCTCCGGTGATGAGGACCGCGGCGTCCGAGGCGGCGACCCGTTCGGCTTCGTGAAGAATCCCTTGCATGGTCTCGGAGCGTGTCACGAAGCCGGAAAACGGTTCGACCAGCGCCCGGTTTTGGGCCACGAGCTTCTGGTTTTTCCGGCGGGCCCGGGAGAGCTCCATCTGGTTTTTGAGCACGGCCAGGACGCGTGCGTTGTCCCAAGGCTTCTCGAGGAAGTCCTGGGCCCCTCGTTTCATGGCCTCGACCGCCAGCTCCGCCGTCCCCCATCCGGTCAGGACGACGAGCGGCCGGTCGGGATCCAGCGTACGGAGACGGCTCAGAAGTTCGAGCCCTTCGGCCCCCGACGTCGTGTCGGTGCGGTAGTTGAGATCGAGGACGACGAGGTCGGGTTGCGTCCTCTGCGTCAGAAGGAAGGCTTCTTCGGGACCGGTGGCCAGCACCGTCCTGTAGCCTTCCGTTTCGACGAGAAGTTTCAACGCCGCCCGGACATCGGCCTGATCGTCCGCGATGAGAACGGAGGCCGGACGAGGGCCTTGGGGTTCTTGATGGGACGGTGCATTCAAAGTAAGGATCCCAGTTTTGGGACCAATGTATCAGATTCGTTGCGATATCGGGAAACTCGCGCCGCACACAAGCGGCCGCCCTTGTTTGTTTCGTGTTGATAACATTAAAAATATCTGAAAACAAGCATCTGGCACACGACTTGCAACATGTATCGTGAAGGGTCTCGGGTTTCTCTACTGTGATTGATATCGCCATCCCACCCGCCGAACGCCGCCGCCGAAAACTCCGCCGGCTGGGGCTTCTCGGAGCGATTGTGTTCCTCCTCATTCTTGGGGCCGGCTTCGCCCTCAAGCTGGCACCGGCCGGGCCGAGCGTCGCGAAAGCGAATCTCTTGATCGCCGAGGTCAAGAAAGGGCGTTTTTCCGTGACGGTGAGCGCGCCCGGAACACTGGTTCCGCGCATGATTCGCATGGTGACGGCCGGCGCCCCGGGAACCATCCAGGAAATCCGCGTCGAACCGGGCGACCGAGTCCGCGCCGGCAGCATCCTGGCCGTCGTCTCCAACCCCGATCTCGTGGACAAAGTGGCCGAAGCGCACTCCCGGCTCGCCAACGCCGAAGCGTCCCTGGTCTCGGAGGAGGCCACCCTGGACGACCGCCTCCTGACGCTCAAGGACACGCTCGCGCAAGTCGGAGCCCAAGCGCAGGCCGCGAGGCTCAAAGCCCAAGCCGAGCGGAGCCTTTTGGCCGAGAAGGTGGTGGGCTCCCTGCAGTACACGCAGAGTCGGCTGACGGCCGAGTCACTGGCCCAGGAAGTCAAACTCACGCGTGAACGCATCACCGATTTCAGGAAAAACCGCACGGCCCAGATGCGTGCCCAGCGGGCGCGCATCGACGCGCTCGTGGCCGCGCTGCAGAGCGCACGGCACGAACTGGCCTCCCTGCGAATCCGGGCCGGCCTTTCCGGGGTCGTCCAGAGTGTCGCCGTCCGGGAAGGGGAGCGGCTGGTTTTGGGCAGCGCCGTCGCCGAGATTGCGAGCATGCGCGCCCTCAAAGCCAAGCTCGACGTGCCGGCCAGCGAAGCGGCGGAAGTGGCACTCGGACAACCCGTCGAGCTCATTCTGGACACCGGGTCGGGACGTCACGTGGCCGCCACCGTGACACGTGTGTCCCCGTCCGTGCAGGGGGGCACGGTCACGGTGGACGCGGAACCCAAAGGCCCCCTGCCGTCGGACGCTCGCCCCAATCTCGCCCTCAACGGACGCATCATGATTGCGACGCTTCCCGATGCCGTTTACGTGGAGCGCCCCGCGTACAGTGCCAGCGGGGGCACCATGACGCTTTACCGCTTGACCCCCAGCGGGAACGAAGCGGTCCCGGTCCGCGTGCGCTTCGGACGGGCCTCGAGCAACGCCATCCAGATTCTCGACGGGCTGAAACCCGGAGACCGGATCGTCGTGTCCGACACCACGGGCTTCGCGGGCGCCCGCCGCGTCCGTCTCCGCTGAGGTTCGCCATGTCCTTCGCCGGAGATTCGAGAGGGATGCACCGAAGACGGGTGGCACGGCTTGGGTGGGC
>JAKAQQ010000114.1 GCA_021819635.1 Pseudomonadota bacterium | reverse complement strand
CCTTTTGGCTATTGTCCTCTCGCGTCACGGGGGACCCGTGCCCGGAAGCGCCGTGGGCGTCGTCCACGAAGGGACGCGCCCGCTCCTCGTCGAGGTCCAGGCGCTCGTCGAGCAGGACGAGCGTCCCGTCCCGCCGCGGCGGGTGGCGCTCGGGATCGACGGGGCCCGCCTCGTCATGCTGCTCGCCGTTGCCCACCGCCGTCTCGGTCTCGGAACCTCCGGCCGCGATGTCTTCGTCAATCTCGTGGGCGGGCTTCGCAGCGAGGAGACGGCACTGGACCTTCCGGTCCTCTTGGCCGTCCTCTCGAGCCTCGCCGACCGCCCGCTTCCCGGGGGGCTCGCGGCCTTTGGCGAGATCGGGCTGGCGGGCGAGATCCGTCCCGTGCCCTACGGCCTCGAGAGGGCCGGCGAGGCCGCCAAGCAGGGGCACGCCCATGTCCTCCTGCCCCGCGACAACCTGCCGCGGAAGGGAAGCGGTGCGCCGTCGGGGGTCGCGGGCGTCGGGGATCTCGCCGAGGTTCTCGACGCCCTTCGGGAGCGGGGCTGGGACGGCCCCGACGGTCGGGGGAGCGCCCGCCGCCCCCGGTCCGCCGATTGAACGGCCCCGTGCGCCCCCGGAGAGCGCGGCCTCTCCCGTGCATCGAACGGGACCCGGGAAGCTCTTCGTGGTTCTCGCCAACCCCGTCGGTCGTCGGGCCCGGGCGATCCGGGCGGGTCACCGGACCTGTCGGTTCGACACCCGGTTCACGTACGTCCGCCTGTCGGGCAACACTGCGGGACGTGGGCAAACGCTCTCGGCGCGCGGCGCCGAGGCACCGCGTCCGTTTCCTTGTCCCTTTTCCCCCAATTGCCCAACCGTAGAGGCCTGCACATGAAAGAGTTGTCGACCGTGTTGAACAAAAAAGAAATGGACCGTCTGGACGCCTTCCTCCAAGACCGGGTTCCCGACGTCGACGTGGGCCGGGAAGACAAGGACGAAGGCATTCTCAACCTTTCCGGGCTCGACGGATTCCTCACGGCGATCGTCTGCACCCCCGGTCTCGTCATGCCTTCCCAGTGGATCCCGACGCTGTGGGGCGATGACGTCCTGACCTGGGAGAACAAGGAAGAGGCCGAGGAAATCATCACCCTCATGCTGCGCCACATGAACGGGATCGGGCGTTCCTTGGCGGAGGAACCGGATGATTTTCGGCCGATCTTTCTGCACCACCCGGCCGGCGGCACCACGATCACGATCGTGGACGACTGGTGCGAGGGATGCCTGCGAGGCATGCGGTTCGATCCGGGTTACTGGAACAGCCTTCCCGACGAGATCGCCCCAGCGCTCCTCCCGATTCATATGTTCGGCAACGAAGAGTTCGATGACGAGCTCGATGAGCTGCCCGTCGAGAGTATTCGCCAGCTGCAGGAAGCGCTCCCCCTCTCCGCGCGGATCCTCTACAACTATGCGCGGCTCGTGCGGTTGAAGGGCATGGAGGCAGCCCGTCCGACCCGTCGGGCGCCCAAAACGGGGAGGAACGACCTGTGCCCGTGCGGCTCCGGTCTGAAACACAAGAAATGCTGCGGGCAGAAGACCGTGACGGATTGAGCGAGGGGGGCGAGGGGCGAGGTACACGCCGCTCCCCTCGACCCCGACCGTAGCGAAGCTCTTCGAGGTAGCCGGGGGGGCGTGCGGGACGTGGCTCGTGGCCGGTCCCTCCGGCCCGGCGTCCGGCCGCCGGGCTGAGGGGAACCTCAGCGGGTGCGCGTGGATCGGGACGCCGGCGTTTTCCGGGCGGCCGGCGCCGCCGGCTTTTTGCGTTTCGTGGCCTTGGGATGCGGGCGGTGGTGGTGCTGGGCGAGCGGCGTCGGCCGGATGGGGCGCGGGCGGCGGTTCTCGCCCACGTGGACGTAGGTGAGCGTGGCGGTGGCGACCGGGAAGGCCCCGGGGTCGCGCGGCACGCGGCCGCCCGGAGGCAGCATCCGCGTGACGAGGATGCTCACGTCCACCGTGATCGAGGTCCGGCCGATGCGCGCGACATCGGTGTAGAAACCGACGACGTCGCCCACGAAGACCGGTTCACGGAAGACGAACGCGTTGACGGCCACCGTCACGACGCGGCCCCCGGCGACACGGAACGCGAGAATCGCTCCGGCGACGTCCGCGTGCGTCATGAGCCAGCCCCCGAAGATGTCCCCGAGGGCGTTGGTGTCCTTCGGCATGGCCAGGGTGCAGACCGTGGCGGCACGGTCTGCGGGGGGCGTTTCAAAATACACGGCGCAACCCCGCGTGCCGGCTCAGGTTCCGGACCCGAGGAGTGCGGCCCAGCCGGGATCCGGACGGAAGCGCTCTCCGAAGCGCTTCTCGAGTTCCTCGAGCCGCTCGTGAACGCGGGCCGCGCCGGCGTCGCGGATGTAGGTGAGGGGGCCGCCGCGGAAGGGGGCAAAACCGGTTCCGAAAATGACGCCGGCATCGATGAAATCGGGTTCGGCGGCGATCCCCTCGCGGAGACAGGCCACGCTTTCGTTGAGAAGCGGGTAGAGAAGACGGTCGGTGAGATCGCCGTGGGCGAGCCGGGCGAGGGACGTGTTCTTGACGGGCTCTCCCTTGCGGTAGACGTAGAACCCCCGCCCGTTCTTGCGGCCGAGGCGTCCCTCGGCCACCAGTTCCTCGAGCCTCTTCGGAATGACCTTGCGGAACTCGGCGGCAAAGACCTTGCTCACCGAGAGGGCGACGTCCAGGCCGACCGTGTCGGCCAGCTCGATCGGCCCCATCGGCATCCCGTAGCGGAGCGCCGCCTCGTCGACCGCCTCGGGCGGAATCCCCTCCATGACGGCCAGAATGGCTTCGTTCACGTAGGGCATGAGAACGCGGTTGACAAGAAAACCCGGAGCGCTGCGCACCGGGACCGGGAGGCGGTCGATGTGGCGCGTGAAGGCCAGGGCGTGCTCGACGGCCTCGGGGGCCGTCCCCGCCGCGTGGACGACTTCGACGAGCGGCATCTTGGCCACGGGGTTGAAGAAGTGCACCCCCACCAGCCGGCTGGGGTCGGCGAGTTCGCTGGAGAGTTTCTCGAGCTTGAGACTCGAGGTGTTCGTCGCGAAGAGAGCCCCCGGCTTGAGACGGGGCTCAAGGCTGCGGTAGAGCGCCCTCTTGGCCTCGAGATCCTCGAAGATCGCCTCGATGACGACGTCGGCTTCGGCGACCCCGTCCCCGGACACGTCCGGACGCAGGCGGGAGGCGGCGGCGGCCCGCTCCGTCTCGCCCGGGAAACGTTTCGCAAAGAGCTTCTGCGCCCGGTCGAGGGCCGGCTGGATGTAGCGCAGTTCGCGGTCCTGGAGGGTGACCTCGAAGCCCTTGACGGCGCACCACGCGGCAATGTCGCCGCCCATGACGCCGGCGCCGATGACGTGCACCCGGTGGACCGCAAACCCTTTCTTCTTGCCGAGGCCCTTGAGGCGGTCCTGCAGAAGGAAGACGCGCACGAGGTTGCGGGCGGTCGGTCCAAGCATGAGCTGGGCGATTGAATGGGCTTCGGCGGCGTAGTGGGCCTTCGTGCCGGACGTCCCGTACTGCTCCCACAGGCCGACGATGGCGTAGGGGGCCGGGTAGTGTTCGCGCCGGGCCTTGGCGGCCAGCCCGCGCCGCATCCGGGGGGCGAGGAGACGGCGGCCGGGGGCCGTGTCGGCCAGGCGGGCCAGGAAGGGGGGGCGGTGCACCGGCGGGTGCGCCCGCAGAATCTCGCGGGCGAGGGCGTCGAGATCTTCGCGCGGACCGACCCGGTCGACGAGACCCACGGCGAGCGCCTTGCGTGCGCTCAGGCTCGAGCCGCGCAGCATGAGGTCCATGGCGGCGAAGGCGCCGAGAAGGCGAACGCTGCGCACGGTCCCGCCGAATCCGGGGTGAATGCCGAGCTTGACCTCGGGGAGCCCGAGCTGCGTGGAGGGCTCGTCACTGGCCACCCGGTAGCGGCAGGAGAGGGCGAGCTCGAGCCCTCCGCCCAGGGCGAAGCCGTGGATCGCGGCGACGGTGGGGAACGGGAGGCACTCGAGTTCGAGAAAAGCTTCCTGACCCTGCTGGATGAGGGCCAGCGCGTCCTCGGGGCTCTTGAGGGTCGTGAACTCCTTGATGTCCGCCCCGGCAATGAATCCCGAGGGCTTGCCCGAACGGACGACGAGCCCCCGGGGCTGTTCGGAGGCGATTTCGCGAAGAAGAGGGGGAAGTTCGGCCACAACATCCCGGCT
>JAKAQQ010000113.1 GCA_021819635.1 Pseudomonadota bacterium | reverse complement strand
TTCCGATCTTGACGATCCGGAACCGCTCCGGCGGATGCCCGAAGGGGCCGAGAAAGGCCCGGGCAAGGACGGCCGCGGAGGCCGTCCCGTCGACGTCGTGGTCGCAGGCGCAGACGATCGATTCCCGCGTCTCGAGGGCGCGGAGGATGCGCCCGACGGCCTCGTCCATGCCGGGGATGCCCACGGGATCGGGAAGACCGGAGAGGGTCGTGTCCCCAAGGCGCCCGGGGTCGAAGTCGGTCCCGAGGCGGCCGGCCAGGAAGCGGGCGATCCAGAGGTCGGCTCCGGCCTCCCGGTAACGCGCCTCCCGCGCGGGGTCGCACGGGCGGGGGCGCACGAGCGGCGGGGAGGCGGGCGGCTCCGTCATCCCGTCGCCCCGGCCCGGCGCACGAGGCGGGGCTTGCGTCCTCGCCCCGCGGGCGCTATCGTGGAGGGCGCATGCTCCTTTCCAACGACCGCCCGCCCGACGACGTCCGCTACATCCGCGCCTACACGGGGCGGGGTTTCGTCGTCGGCACGGAAACCCACGCGGGGTCCCTCCTCGTGAGTGCCGCGGGGGTCGCGCCGTGGGGCTGCGATTTCGGGCGCGATCCCCCCGAATGGGCAAGCGCCGACCTCCTCGCCCTCGCGGGCGAACTCCTCCTCGTGGGCACCGGGCCACGCCCGCGCTTTCTCCCCCACCCGCTTCACCTCGCCCTCCTCGAACGCTTCGGCGGCGTGGAGGTCATGACGACGGAGGCGGCCTGCCGGACGTACGACGTGACCGTGCTCGAGGGGCGCCGGGTGGTGGCCGCCCTTGCCTGCGTCGGGCCGGGGCCGGACGTTCACGGGGGCTGATCGCCCCCCGCGGCTTCGGCCAGACCGTCCTCGTTAAGGACGCGGCGAAGGCCGTCGAGGGCGCGGATCTGCGTCTGCCGCACTTTCTCACGGTTGGTTCCGAGGCGCACCGCCAGGGACTCGAGCGACTCGGGCGCGAGCCCGTCGAGGCCGAAGCGGCGGACGACGATTTCGCTCGTCGTCGCGTCGAGGTCCGCGAGCCAGCGAAGCACGGTCGCGTGGAGCCGCTCGCCGTCGAGGGCCTCGGACGGATCGGTGCCGATCGGCGTGTCCTCACCGTCGTGGACGTGCGGGAGCGTGTCGTCGCCCATCCGAGGCCCCGCCTCGGCGGCCTCCGCGGAGCGGACCGCCGCCAGGGGCACCGCGAGGAGGCGCTCGAGGGCCGAGCGCGAGAGCCCCAGGCGGGAGGAGAGCTCCTCCCCGCTCGGCCCCCGCCCGAGCTCGCGGGTGAGACGCGTGATCTCGCGGTGGACGCGCGAGCGGCGCCGCGCGACGTGAATCGGAAGACGGATCGCCTGCGCCTGCTCGGCCACGGCCCGTTCGATCATCTGCCGGATCGAGAAGGTGGCGTAGGTTGAGAAGCGGTACCCGAGTTCGGGGTCGAAACCGTCGACGGCCCGGATGAGCCCGAGGTTGCCCTCGCCGATGAGATCGGAGAACTCGACCCCGCGGCCGAGGTAGCGGCCGGCGATCTTGATCACGAGACGGAGATTCGCCTCGATGATGCGCCGTCGGGCCTCCTCGTCGCCCGCCCGGGCGCGGCGTGCAATGTCGCGCTCCTCGTCGCGGTCGAGAAGGGGGTGGCGGCCGATGTCACGCTGGTAACGGCGCAGAAGGTCGAGATCGCGCTCGAACTCGTTCGTCCCGACCGGGCTTCGCTCCGCCGCGCCCGCGGTCGCCCGCGACCCGTCCCCGCCCTCCTCGAGGAAGGCCTCGTCGGGAGCGGCGCCGTCGTCGTCCGGGTCGTCAGCAGGGGATTCGCGATCGATCATCACGGGGGCGAGACGTAGCGGAGGGGGTCGACCGGACGGCCGTCGTGGCGAATTTCGAAGTGCAGGAGCGCTCGGCCGTCGTGCCGTCCCATCCGGGCGATGGTCTCGCCGGCGTGGACGATTTCCCCCTCGTGAACAAGAATGTGTTGGTTGAAAGCGTAAGCGGTCAGCGTGCGGAGATCGTCACGGACGATGATAAGCCTTCCGTACGCCGGAATGCCGCCGCCGGCGTAGAGGACACGGCCCGCGTGGGCGGCGCGCACCCGTTCGCCGGGTCTCCGGCCGAGGATGTCGATGCCGCTCCCGTTCAGCCCCGAGCCGGTAAACGGCGAGAAGACGCGCCCGCGCGCCGGCCAGACCCAGGGACCCGGGTAACGGCGCGTGGCCAGCGCCGCCACGGGGGCGCGCCGGACGGGCGTCGCGCCGGAGGGCGGGGAAAGACGGATCCGCTCGCCGGGGTAGATGGTGTACGGCGGCGCAATCCCGTTCCAGCGGGCGAGGCTCCGGTCGTCGAGCCCGTAGCGCCAGGCGATGGCGTAGAGGTTTTGCCCGGGCCGGACGACGACGATCTTCCGGGAGGGCGGCGGGCGGTGAAGCGACCGCCAGCTCAGAAGCGGCCCGCAGGCCCCGAGGGTGAGGAGCAGAACGGTGGCGAGGAGCCCCGCCGCGCGCGCGTGTCGGCCCCGCCCTCCCCTCACGGTTCGAGTCCGCGGAGAGAACGGACGAAGAACACCTCGTCCTGCCGGCGCTCGATCCAGCGCCCCTGCGGATCGCGCTCGAGGACGACAAGCCGTTGCCGTTCGTCGCCGCCCACCGGCGCGATGATCCGCCCGCCCGGGGCCAGCACATCGCGGAACGCCTCGGGCACCGAGGCCACGGCGGCGGTCACGACCACCGTGTCGTACGCCCCGGCGTCCCCGAGGATCTCGAGGCCGTCGGCGTAATGGAGCTTCAGATGCGCGAAGCGGAACGTGGCCAGAAGCCGGCGCGCCCGCTCGTAG
Organism: Pseudomonadota bacterium; assembly: GCA_021819635.1. GTDB lineage: Bacteria > Pseudomonadota > Gammaproteobacteria > JAKAQQ01 > JAKAQQ01 > JAKAQQ01. Next base: position 1,446 of record JAKAQQ010000113.1, on the reverse strand, counting down.
AGCGCCCGGATCCGCTCGACGGAATCGACGGCGATCGCGAGCGGCGCGAGGACGGCCGTCTGGTAGCCCGAGCCGGTGCCCACCTCGAGCACGCGCCCAAGATCGCGCCGCCCGCGGAGAGCGAGGGCGGTCATGCGCGCCACGACGTAGGGCTGGGAAATCGTCTGGCCGTGGCCTATTGGGAGCGCGGTGTCCTCGTACGCCCGCGAGGCCAGGGCCTCGTCGACGAAGAGGTGGCGGGGCACCGAACGGATGCGGTCGAGCGCACGCTCGTCCTCGACCCCCTGCTCTCGGAGACGCACCGCGAGTCTCTCGCGCGCCCGCTGCGAGGTCATCCCGAGCCCCCCGCCGTGTACGGGATCAGCCACGGAAGGGTGTCCCCCCCAGCCAGCGGGCAAGAAGCGGGATCGCCGTGTGCCGGGTGAGATCGATTTGAAGCGGGGTGACCGAGACGTAGCCCTGCTGCACGGCCTCGAAATCCGTTCCCTCGCCGGCGTCGGCAATTTCGCCGGCGGTGCCCACCCAGTAGATCCGCCGGCCGCGGGGATCTTGGCCGACCACCGCCCCGCTCGCCCGGTGACGGCTCCCGAGGCGCGTCGCCCGAAGACCGGCGAGGTCCTCGTAGGGGCGCGCCGGGACGTTGACGTTGAGCACCGTGTTGGGGGGAAGGCCGGCCTTGGGGAGATGACCGAGGAGGTCGCGGACGACGCGCACCGCCGTGCCGTACGGCCGTTCTTCGCCGTCGAGGAGCGAGACGGCGAGGGCCGGGTAGCCGAGCGTGCGTCCCTCCATCGCCGCGGCGACCGTCCCCGAATAAAGCACGTCGTCGCCGAGGTTCGCCCCATCGTTGATGCCCGAGACGACGATGTCGGGCTCGTCGAGGAGAAGCCCCGTGAGCGCGAGGTGCACGCAGTCGGTCGGGGTGCCGTTCACGCAGTAGCGGTTCGTGGCCTGGAGGCGAACGCGCAGGGGCACGTCGAGCGTGAGGGAGTTGCTCGCCCCGCTGCGGTTGCGGTCGGGCGCCACCACCACGATCGCGCCGAGATCCGCGAGGCCAGCGGCCAGGGCCTCGAGACCGGGGGCGTGGCAACCGTCGTCGTTGCTGAGAAGCATGCGCATGGCCGGAAGGACAGATCGGTTGCCGCGAATCGGATTTCGCGTCATCATAAACGACGGACGATCCCCCGGGAGGGCGACGTGGCCACGCGCAAGCCCCCTGCTTCGTTGCCCGAGGAGGAGCGCCGGATTTTTCGCGACGCGGTCCGCGACGTCCGCCCGCTCCCGGCCCCGCCGGAGCCACCCCGCCCTCCTCCGCCGCCGCCCGTGACCCAGACGCGCGGACGCGCGCGGCCTCGCGCGGCGGCCGAGGTTCCGCGCGCGCCGGCGCCCCCCGAACCCGCGGCGCGGCGCCCCGCGACCCGCGGGCAGGGGCCGGGGCCGGGGCCG
>JAKAQQ010000112.1 GCA_021819635.1 Pseudomonadota bacterium | reverse complement strand
GGAGGGCTTGTGGGCGGCCCTCGCCCGCAGCGGGGTGCCGGGCACGGTGCAGACGGCCCCCGGCATGTGGACGCTTTTTCTGGATCGGCGGGGTCCGTTGCGCAACGACGGCGACGTCGCCCGCCTCGACCGCGACCTCTACGCCCGTTTCTTCCATCTCATGCTCACCGAAGGGGTCTATCTCCCCCCCTCTCCTTTCGAAGCGGCGTTCCTCACCGACGCCCACACGCCGGAGGTGATCGGGCGGATTGTCGCCGCCGCCGCCCGGGCGCTCGCCGTCCTCGCCTGAGGATCCGCCGTGGGCTCCTCCCTCTGGGACGCGATCGTCCGCTGGGCGGGCGGGCACCCCGGATGGGGCATCGCCTTCTCCTTCCTCATCGCGTACACCGAGACCCTGGCCTTCGTCGGCTACGCCGTCCCCGGGCTCGCCCTCCTTTTTGCCCTGGGGGTTCTGGTCGGCGGGGGGGCGCTTCCGCTCGGCCCCGTGGTCGCCGCCGCCGCCCTGGGCGCTCTCGCCGGCGACGTCACGAGCTACGGCCTCGGCCGCCGCTACGGCGAGCGTCTCCTGGGTTGGGGACCGATCGCCCGGCGCGCGGCGCTGATCCGGCGGGGGCGGGCCTTTTGCGAGCGTCACGGGCGCAAGAGCGTCTTTCTCGGCCGTTTCGTCGGCTTCGTCCGGCCGCTGGTTCCCGTCCTGGTGGGCGCCGGGGGGCTTTCCCCGGGCGCCTTCCTCCTGAGCGACGTGCCCGCCTCCCTCCTCTGGGCCCCGGTCTACCTGTTTCCGGGCTACGCCGTCGGTGCGGCGCTCGGCTACGCCGCCCAGGGCGCCGCGCGTCTTGGGGCCGCGGTCGCCGTCGCGGCCGTTGTGGCCTACCTCGCCGTCCGCCTGCTGCGGGGCGGGGGGGAGCTCGCCGCCGGTCTCCTGCGGCGGGGGTTCGACGCGGGCGTTCGGGTCTTCCGCGGGGCCCTGGGGGAAATCGCGGCCGAAGTCTCCTCCGTGCGCCCCGGCGCGCGCGGGATTCTCGTCTGGGGACTCTGCGTCTTCTACGGTCTCGGCTGGCTCGCGGTCGCCCTCCTGCGACGGATCCAGGGCTACCGCCACCCGGGGATCGTCGAGCTGCTGGTGCCGCACGTGGCGGCCACGGGGATGGCGGCCGGGTTCCTGCGCGGGGCCGCGCTTGCCGTCTCCCCCCCGGTGTGGATCGGTCTTCTCCTCGCCGCGCTGGTCGTGGCGACGGTCGGCGGCGCGCGCGCGACCGCGCGCACCCTCGCTCTTGCGGGTCTCGCCGCGCTCCTCTTTGATTTCGTTCTCGTCCCCCTGGTTCTGGGAACGGGGCTGGGGGCCCGTCCCATGCCGCCGTCGCTCTTCGGACCGGCGATCGTGGCCCGGACGCTCGGCGGCGTTCTGGAGTCGGGGTCCCGGGGCCGTCGTCCCTGGCCCTGGGTCCTGGGTGCCGTCACCGCGCTCGGGGCGGTGGGCGCGGTCCTCGGTCGCACGGTCTGGTTGAGCGCGGCCCTCGGGAGCGGTCTCCTCGGGATCGCCGCGGGGATGGTGCTCGTCCACGGGCACCGCCGCCACGGCGGCCGCCTCCCGGCGGCCGGCCCCGTGGTTCTCGTGGCCCTCCTCCTCTGGGCGGGCGCCCTCGGCTGGGGCCTCCTCGCGCCGCCGCCGCCGCCGCCGGCGCTTCCCGTGCGCCTGGACCTCGGGCGCTGGTGGTCGCGCGGCTGGAGCGGACCCGAGGGCGGCTCGCCCGGCCGCGGCCGGGTCCCGATCAACGTCGAGTATGCCGGCGGCCTCCGCCGCCTCGGGCTTGTGCTCTCCTCCCGTGGCTGGCGGCCCCCGCCGCCGCTTACCGCCCGCCGCCTGCTCTACTGGTTCGCGCCGCGCGTCCCCGCGGGGGAGATCCCGCTCCTTCCCTCCCTGCGGGGGGGGCGCCCGGCCGCGGCCGTCTGGACCCGGTCGCGGCGCCGGCCGGAGAACGCCTGGGTGCTCGTCCTCTGGCCGACCACGGTTCGCCTCCGCCCGGGGGAGAAGAGGCTCTGGCTCGGGAGGGTGGGTCTCCTCCGTCTCCGGCGCCTGCCCCTCGTCACCCTCCCGGGCGGAAGCGGGGGCTACGCCCGGGCCGTCCGCCGCCTTGCGCGGGATCTCGGCGGTTCGTCCCGCCTCCGCCTCCGGCTCGCGCGCACCGCTTCCGGCTGGCGCGTCCTCCTTGTCCGCGCCCGGGCCGCACGCCTCAGGTCCGGGCGGGGGTCCCCCGCGCAAACCGGAGGGGGGCGGCGCCGAAATCCCCGTTCGACATGAAGAGGACGTGATCGCCCGGCCGGGTTTGGGCCTCAAGAACCTCGAGGAGGGTGTCCACGTCGGGCGCGGCGACCGCCCGCGCTCCGAGCGCGGCGAGGAGGGCGGTGGCGTCCCAGGGGAGATCGGGGCGGAGGAGGATCACGGCGAGATCCGCCTCGGCGAGCGCCCCGGCGAGCGCGTCGCGGTGGACCCCCGCGCGCATCGAGTTCGAGCGGGGCTCGAGGACGACGACGACGCGGGCCGGGGAGACGTGGGCGCGCAACCCCCGCAGGGTGGCGGCAATCGCCGTCGGGTGGTGGGCGAAGTCATCGTAGACGTGGATGCCGTCGCGCACGCCGAGGAGCTCGAGTCTCCGCCGGGGGGGGCGGAACGTGGCGAGGGCGGGGAGCAGCCCCGCGGGGTCGACGTCCGCGGCCTCCGCCGCCGCGAGCGCGGCGAGCGCGTTGGCGACGTTGTGACGGCCGAGGAGATTCCAGGCGACCGTCCCCAGGGGGCGCCCCTCGCGGTGGACGGTGAAGCGGCGGGCGTCCTCGGTCTCAAGCTCGGCCCGCCAGTCCCCCCCCGTCAATCCGAAGGTCGTGACCGGGCTCCAGCGGCCGAGGGCGAGAACGCGCTCGAGTTCGGGGTCGTCGCGGTTGACGACGAGACGCCCGTGGCCGGGCACGGTGCGGACGAGGTGATGAAACGCCTGCCGGATCGCGTCCAGATCGGGGTAGATGTCGGCGTGGTCGTATTCGAGGTTGTTGAGCACGGCCACGCGCGGGCGGTCGTGCATGAACTTCGGCCGTTTGTCGAAAAAGGCTGTGTCGTACTCGTCCGCCTCGATGACGAAGAGGGGTCCGCGGCCGAGCGCCGCCGAGGGGCGACCGTCGCCCGGGAGTCCGCCCACGAGGTATCCGGGCTCGAGTCCGGCGGCCGTGAGGAGATGGACGAGGAGACCCGTCGTGGTGGTCTTGCCGTGGGTGCCCGCGACCGCGATCACCGTCCGCTCCCGCAGCACGTTCTCGAAGAGCCAGCGCGGCGCCGATTCGTAGGGGAGGTCGCGGGCGAGGAGAGCCTCGAGCTCGGGGTTGCCGCGCACGAGGGCGTTGCCGACGAGAACGAGATCGGGGGCGGGATCGAGATTCTCGGGTCGGTACCCCAGGCGCACGTCGAGGCCCAGGGCGGCAATCTGTTCGCTCATCGGTGGCCAGAGGGTGCGGTCCGATCCGCGGACTTCGTGGCCGAGCGCGCGGGCGAGGACGGCCACCCCGGCCATGAACGTGCCTCCGATGCCGAGGATGTGAAGGCGCATGGGGGGGTCCCGTCGTGGAGCGAGGCGCGCGCGCCCATTTTATCGGCCGTGGGGGGGCGTCGCGGCCCGGGACGCCCGGAGACCTGGGGCCCGTGCCCTGTGCGACCGTGCCCAGGGGTCGCCCCCCGCGGTGGACGGCGGAGCGGCGGGCGAAGGGCGTGGCGGGCGAGCTGCGGAGGCGGCCGGGACCGCGGAACGGCGGGACGAGTCGGGTCACCTGCGTCCGAGAGAGACCCGGCGACCTTCCCCTGTGACGCCGCTCGCGCCCCCATGCCCGCGGCCGGGAGTTCCCGGGATCCCGCTTCCTCAACTTCCCACGGGGCGCCGCATGTGGTGGGTGCAAAGAGGGCCTTGACAACGATTCCCGCGGTCGGGTAGGATTCACGTCGGACAAAAACAAGCTCCTCGAGAAGCGAGAAGCGGGGGAAGATGCGGAAGGCAGGGATCCGCTCGTTCGGAAGGGCGTGCGGCATGGGTGGACCGATGTCCGGGGTGCCGGTTCTGGTGGCCTTGGTGGTGGTCTCCGTGCTGTTCTCCGCGGTGTGGGCGTCCACTCCCGCGCCCCGGTTGTGGGTGAATGCGGGCCGGAGTCTTTTCAAGGTCAGTCCGCGCCTGGCGGAGCCGCTTCTGGAGATCCGGGGCATGCGCGGGGTGCGGGCTCTGGCCGTCGACCGGAAGCGGGATCGGCTCTGGGTGGT
>JAKAQQ010000111.1 GCA_021819635.1 Pseudomonadota bacterium | reverse complement strand
TCTGACTACGATCTCCCGGAGATTGTCGTCACCGCGGGGGCCAAGCAGGCCCTCTACAACCTCTGCCAGGTCCTCGTCGATCCCGGCGACGAGGTCGTGCTGCTCGCCCCATACTGGGTGTCCTACCCCGACATCGTCCGCCTCGCCGAGGGGGTCGTCCGGGTGGTCGAGACGCGGGCCGAAGACGACTACCGGCCCGACCCCGCGGCCCTTCGCGCCGCCGTGGGCCCCCGCACGCGGCTCCTCTTCCTCAACAGCCCCAACAACCCGACGGGGGCCTTCTACCCGCGCCGGCTCCTCGAAGAGATCGCCTCCCTCGTCCTCGCGCACCCGCGCCTCTACGTGGCAAGCGACGACCTCTACGACCGTCTCCTCTGGGACGGCGGACCGTTCGTCAACATCGCGATGCTCGCGCCCGAGTGCCGGACGCGGACCGTCGTCGTGGGCGGGGTCTCGAAGACCTACGCGATGACCGGCTGGCGCATCGGGTACGCGGCCGGCCCCACGCCGGTGTTGCGCGCCATGGCGGACCTCGCCTCGCACAGCACCTCCAATCCCAACAGCATTGCCCAGAAGGCGGCCGAGGCGGCGCTTCGGGGTCCGCAGGACTGCGTCGCGTCGATGAGCGAGGCCTACCGCCGCCGGCACGACCGGCTCCACGCGGCCCTCGACGGGCTGGAGGGCTGGCGTGTCCACCGGGCCCAGGGGACGTTTTACCTCTTTCTCGACGCCCGCGGGTTCCTCGCGCAGACGGGCATTCGCGACGGTCTCGAACTCGCTTCCCTCCTCCTCGACGAGGCGGAGGTCGCCGTCGTCCCCGGCGAAGCCTTCGGATCCCCGGGGAGGATCCGGCTCTCGACGGCGGTGGGGGAGAGCGTCCTCGACGAGGCGGCGCGGCGGATCCGCGCCTTCGTCGCCACGAAGCTCGAGGCCTCCTCCGGACGATGAAGACAAAGCGCCCCCTCGTCGCGGTCGTGGGTCACGGCGGTGAAGAAGCCGGCATCGGGTTTGACGCGCTCGAGGAGACCTACACGAAAGCCCTTGGCGAGTGTGCGGGCGTCACGCCCTTTCTCGCCCCCCGCGAGACCCCCGTCGAGGGGATCGCGGATTGGACCTCCGCGATCGACGGAGTCCTTCTCACGGGGGACCCCTCGAACATCGAACCCTGGCGTTACGGAGCGGCGGCCTCGACGGGACGGGGCCCCTACGATCCGCACCGCGACACGCTCGCCCTGGCGCTCGTGGTGGAAGCGCGCCGCCGGGCGCTTCCTCTGCTCGGGATCTGCCGGGGGCTCGAGGAAATCAACGTCGCCTACGGCGGGACGCTCCGGGCCGCGCTCCACGAGGAAGGCTTCCTCGACCATCGGGAGATTGCCGGCTTCGACCCCCGCGTGCGTTACCGGCGCGCCCACGAGGTGCATCTCGTGCCGGGGGGATTCCTCCACGAAATCGCGGGCGCGGAAACATGGACGGTCAACAGCCTCCACGCGCAGGGGATCCGCGATCTCGGGGCGGAGCTCGTGATCGAGGCCCGGGCCCCGGACGGCCTCATCGAAGCCGCCCGGGACACCGAACGCGGACGCTGGATCGTGGGCGTTCAGTGGCACCCCGAGTGGGAGAGCGCACAGGATCGGCTCTCTCGGGGAATTTTCGAAGCCTTCGGGAAGGCCTGCCTGCGGTTTCACGCACGGGGTCGCTCCTTCCCCAAAGAGCGGTGAAGGCACAACGATCCTTTCCTCGCCGGGGGCAAACTCCAGCCGGTCGAACGGCTCCGGCGCGCAGGCCACCACACTGCCGGCAAAACGCTTGACACTGTTGTAGGCGGCCGTAAACCCGGAACCGGTCGACCAGATCCTGATAGATCGCGGTGAGGTGATCCAGCGACGCCTCGACGTGGCCCACCACGTCTCGCACGTGGGTCGACTGCTCTGAGGGGCCGATCCTTTCCCAAAGAGCGCTGAAGGCACGACGATCCTTGCCGCAAGGTCAGGCGTGAGAACGGTGCCCCTTGCCCCCAAGGGCCGCCGCCCGGTCAATCAACCGCCGACGCCGTCGGATCACCGGATGGGAGTGGACCGGAGGCTCGGCGGTGATCCCGAGGGGGGAGCGGGGCCGGCGGGGCCCGAGGCTCCTCCAGCAAGGGAGCCGGCTGTGCCAAGGGTGTCCCCAAGGAAAGTACCTTCCCAGCCACAACCACCTGTCACTCGGGGCGCTAGCCGATGCCCCCTCCCCCAGCAGCCAACCCACCCCGGCTATCCGCTGGGGCGGTATCCGGTCATCCGGCTTCCTCCCTTTGCAAACATAGCGCTTCATGCAAGCGAACATCATGAAATCGCCCATTGTCCGTCGAGCCGTCGACACCTTTCTCGCCTCCCGTGCTCGGGAAAGCGCCTTCCTGCGCGCCGAGTTCGCACGGGCCGTGCCGCAGGCCAGTGATTACGCGCTGAACCGAGCACTGGCCTCTCTTGTGTGGGATGGGGTGTTGGCCGGCTGGGGTATGTGGCCTATGCCAGAGCGAAGCCGAGCCGCTGGACGGGAGATTTTGTCTTGGCAGCGGGGATTGATGCGTCTGTTGAAGAGATCCTTTTGAAATTGGGCGTTGACCCCCGTCCGAACAGCGCCGTACGCGACTATAACGCAGGGCGGACGACGCAGGTGCCCGCGTGCCTGGCCTACGACGTGGGGCGCGCCCGCATCGTACGGAAGCTGGGTGTCGGCAAACGGATGCTCGCCCCAAACGAAGCCACGATTGACCTCCCAGCCTCCACGCGTATCCGCGGAGGTCATCCGTCGCTCGATCCAGAAATGCCAAGAAAAAGAGCCGCCCTTCCGGTCGGCGGTGCTTTCATCCCCCCTGCAGAGGATGGATATTCCCACGCCACTCTATAATCTTGTGACACCGGGTGTCCCAAACGCGTTGACACCTTCCAGACTGTCACCCATCGAGCCCATCCGGCTCGGGAGTCCGCTTCGTGCTGTACGTTCCAGAACACTTTCGGGAAGGCCATCGAGAGCGGATTCAGACGCTTATGCGGGATTACCCGTTCGGGATTCTGGTGAGCGGTACTGGGGACCAGCCCTTTGTGAGCCACCTGCCCTTTGTCTACGAGCCTTCCCCTGAACCCTGGGGGCGTGTCTTGGGGCACCTGGGCCGCGCCAATCCTCATTGGCAGAGTTGGACCCGTCCAGAGACCCCCGTGTTGGTTATCTTCCAGGGCCCCCACGCCTATATCTCCCCGAGTTGGTACGCCACGACGGATGCGCCGACCTGGAACTACGCGGTTGTGCACGTGTCCGGGAGTCTCCGGTTGATGACCGAAGAAGATCAGCTGATCGCCATGCTCGACCGGTTGACGGACCAGTCGGAATCGAGACGGCCGGCTTCGTGGAAACCCGATTGGGAGGACGCGCGTTTGAGTAATCAGCTCGCGGGGGTCGTGGGTTTCGAAATCCGGATCACCGAAATCCGGGCCAAGTTCAAACTGGGTCAGAACCGTTCGCTGGAAGATCAGAGACGGGTCCGTGAACAACTGCTCCGTTCCGGCAGGTCAGAGGAAGCCGAGCTCGCCCGTCTCATGCCGATCCCGGATGCCGACGGATGCGGTTCAGTCTGATTCATCAAGCTCGTTATCGGGAAACCTGCTCCGGTCTTCCGGGCTCCGTGTTGCGGGTCGCGTGCTTGATTCTCCGGGGTCTCCGGCATCAGGATCGCCGTGCCGTCCACCAGTTTGACGGGCAGGCCGCGCCACTTCCGCGGGACCGGAGTGCGCCCCCCAATCGTGTCCCGACCGTACGGGTCAGCTCCCGCATCAGCTCGAGCCGCAGGCGTTTGCGAGCGTCGCTGCATGGTTCGTGGCGTTTTTCCGTGTCCGCTGGCCACGCGCCGTCGTTCTGGTCGTCATGAACGCGTTTTCCTTGGCCACAAGAGCTTCGCGGTTTTCTGGCCGCTCGCCCGGCTCGGCCGCGTCCTCGATCCGGTTCTTGTTCCCCGTGTCGCCGCTTCGCGCCACGCTTCCTCCCACGGTCGATCACCCACCCGCCGTTGCGCATCGCTCCGCTCGCCGCGATCGGCTCACGGTGGGACGCGCACCCCCAAAAGAGTGCGCTCGTGTCGGACGCATAAACCCGGGGGGGGGCGGTGCAGAGACCGCCCCCCCAGGAAGACGACGCCTGTCAGGTCAAACGGACCGCAGCCAGTGTTGCCGTGAGGTCATCTTCCACGCTGTTGAACCCTCCCATGGCCCAGAAGGACTTGACCTCCGCACCGGCGCCGAGCCGTCCGTCGAGATCGCTCACGAAACCCGCGAACGTCGTGTGGACC
>JAKAQQ010000110.1 GCA_021819635.1 Pseudomonadota bacterium | reverse complement strand
CGCGACGCGGCGGTAGCGAGCCGGGTCCGCACGGTAGCTCCGGTAGTCGGCCACGATCCTCGTGTGATCGAACACGAGGGGAGGAGGATCCGCCACCGGCACCCAGCGCAGGCTGCGGGCGTCGTCGCCGGCGCGAGGTTCGCCGGCCGCGTGCGCCACGTAGACCACGCTGACGACATGCCGACGCGGATCGCGCGCCGGATCCGAGTAACAGCCCAGAAGGTCGTCGAGCACGACGACGAGCCCGGTTTCCTCCAAGGCCTCGCGCGCGGCCGCGTCTTCCAGACTTTCCCCCACCTCGACGAAACCGCCCGGGAGCGACCAGCCCAGCGGAGGAAACGCGCGCTCGACGATGAGGAGGCGATCGTCACGGACGAGAACGACGTCGGTGGCGACAAGGGGCGTGACGGGAAGAGGCACGTGCCGGCTCCGGGCGGATTCACCCCATGATAATTCCGAATCCCGGCGGGCGTGGCCTCTCTGCTACAATTCCCACGCGTTCCTGACATCCCGGAGTTCCGCGGTGAGCCGACGGATCGATGCCGACCTCCTTCGTGAACTCGAGACCCTGCGGAGTCAGGATCTCTACAAGACCGAACGGCTGATCGCCGGCCCCCAAGGGCCGGTGGTCCGTCTCGAGGACGGACGCGAGGTCATCAACCTCTGCGCCAACAACTATCTCGGTCTCGCCCAGCACCCGGCGATCGTGGCCGCCGCCCACGCCGCGCTCGAGCGTTTCGGCTACGGCATGGCCTCGGTGCGCTTCATCTGCGGAACACAGACCGTCCACCGCGAACTCGAAAAGGCCTTGGCCGCGTTTCTGGGCACGGAGGACGCGATTCTCTACGGTTCGTGCTTCGATGCAAACGGCGGCATCTTCGAGACCCTTCTGGACGAGCGTGACGCGGTCATCAGCGACGCCCTCAACCACGCGAGCATCATCGACGGCATCCGTCTTTCCAAGGCACGGCGCTACCGTTTCGCCAACGGAAACCTCGACGAGCTTGAGGAGCGTCTCCGGGAAGCCCGGGACGCCCGCCGCCGCCTGATCGTCACCGACGGCGTCTTCTCGATGGACGGCTACGTGGCCCGCCTCGCCGAAATCCGCGCGATCGCCGACCGTCACGACGCGCTCCTCATGGTCGACGACTCCCACGGGGTGGGGGTCCTCGGGACCGAGGGACGGGGGAGCCACGAGGCCTCCGGCCTTCTGGGACGGGTCGACATTCTGAGCGGAACCCTCGGCAAAGCCTTGGGCGGAGCTTCGGGCGGGTACATCGCGGCTTCGTCCGCCGTCGTCGGCTGGCTTCGCCAACGCTCGCGCCCGTACCTCTTCTCGAACACGCTGGCCCCGCCGATCGCCGCCGCCTCCCTGATCGCCCTCGAAATCGTCCGCCAGGAGCCCGAGCGGCGGGCCCGACTCCTCGACAACGCCCGCCGCCTTCGCCAGGACCTCCTCGCCCACGGGTTTGAGGTCCTCCCCGGCGAGCACCCGATCGTCCCGGTGATGATGGGGACGGCCGACCGCGCGCAACGTTTCGCCGCCCGCCTCCTTGACGAGGGGGTCTACGCCGTCGGCTTCTTCTACCCCGTCGTCCCGGAGGGGCGTGCGCGCATCCGCCTCCAGGTCTCGGCCGCGCACGACCGGGAGACGCTCGACCGCGCCACCGCCGCCTTCGTCCGTGCCGCCTTGACCCTCGGCCCGGAGAAAGGAAATCCATGAAGGCCTTGCGCAAACTCCGGGCGGCGGCCGGTCTTGATCTCGTCGAGATCGAGACCCCGGACTACGGTCCCCACGATGTCCTCATCCGCGTGAAGCGAAGCGCCATCTGCGGCACGGACGTCCACATCTACAACTGGGACGACTGGGCCGCGCGCACCCTGCCCGTCCCGCTCACGATCGGGCACGAGTTCGTCGGCACCGTCGCGGCCGTCGGCGCCGAGGTCGAGGGCTTGACCCCCGGGCAGAGGGTCTCGGCCGAGGGGCACATCACCTGCGGACGCTGCCGCAATTGCCGGACCGGCCGGGCGCATATCTGCGCGGCCACGATTGGCCTCGGAGTGCAGCGTCCCGGATGCTTCGCGGAATACGTCGTTCTTCCGGCCCGCAACGTCTTCCCCGTCCCCGAGAGCATCCCCGACCGGATCGCGGCCTTTCTCGATCCCTTGGGCAACGCCGTCCACACCGCCCTCAGCTTTGAGCTCGCCGGCGAGGACGTTCTCATCACGGGGGCCGGACCCATCGGGGTCATGGCCGCGGCGATCGCCCGCCACGTGGGCGCGCGGCGCGTCGTCGTCACCGACGTCAACGACGCCCGCCTCGAACTCGCCCGTCGTGTCGGCGCCGACCGCGCGATCAACGTCACGCGTGAGGAACCGGCCTCCGCATTCCCGGATCTCGGGATCCACGAGGGTTTCGACGTCGTGCTCGAGATGTCCGGGAAACCCCGAGCCATCGCCCAGGCGCTTGATCTCGTCCGCCCGGGCGCGCGTCTCGCGCTCCTCGGAATCGCCTCGGCCCCCTTTGAGCTTCCGTGGAACACCATCGTCTTCAAGGGCCTGTGGCTCAAGGGCATTTACGGACGGGAAGTGTTCGAGACCTGGTACAAGATGACGGCGCTTCTCGAAAGCGGCCTCGACCTGACGCCGGTGATCACCCACGAACTCCCGTACACCGCCTACGAGGAAGGCTTCGCCGCGATGCGCTCCGGCACCTCCGGCAAGGTCATCCTCAACTGGGAGGAGTCCTGAACGATGAGCACACCCCCCGCCCCTTCCCCCAACACCGTGCACGTCACGCTGGAGCACCGTGACGGCCTCGGATTCGAGGGCCGTGACGAACACGGAGCCCACGTCCGCATCGACGGCGGAAGCGCCGCGGCGCCGTCGGGACTCCGGCCGATGGGCCTGCTCCTGACGGCCCTCGGGGCCTGCACCGCCCTTGACGTGGTCGCCATCATGGAAAAGAAACGTCAACCCCTCGCCCGCTACCGCCTCGACATCACGGGCGAGCGGGCGGAGGCGCACCCCCGCCGCTACACCCGCATCCGTGTCGTTCACCGCGTCGCGGGACCCGGCGTCGAGCGGGCCAACGTCGAGACCGCCGTACGGCTGTCGGCGGCCACCTACTGCTCGGTCGGCGCGAGCTTGAACGCCGAGGTGCACCACGAGGTCGTCGTCGAGGAAGCGTAAAGCCCGGTCCCGGGCGTGGGGCCTCGCCGCCCCTGTGGGCGCGGCACTCCTCGCCCTCGGCGGTTGCGGCGTCTCCACACTCGAGGGTGCCTGCACGAACCCCGCCCGGCCGCCGCCGCCCCGCGTCTGGGTGCTGCGCACCGGCTGGCATACAGGACTCGCCCTGGCACGACGGAATCTCGCCCCCCGCCTCCGGCGTCTTCTGGCCGTTCCTCACGACGCCAAAAGCGTCGTCTTCGGCTGGGGGGATCTCCGCTGGTACGCCGAGCATCACGACGGTGCGCTCGACGCCCTCGGCGCCCTCCTCCCGTCGCGAAGCGCCCTCTGGGTCGCGGCCTGCCGTCACCGCCCCGACCGCTGCTTGACTTCAGGCACGCACTGGCGGGCCCTGCCGCTTTCACCCCGGGGTCTCCGTGGCCTCGACCGCTTCCTCGACCGTGCCCTCGCGCTTACCCCGAAAGGGCAACTACGACCGGTCGGGCCCGGCTCACCGTGGGGCGAATTCCTCCGCGCCCGAGCGTCCTACGACGCCTTCCACACCTGCAACACCTGGACAGCCGAGGCCCTGCACGCCGCCCGTCTGCCCGTCGGCTCCGGGGGCGTTCTCTTCGCCGCCCAGCTCTGGTCCGAACTTCCCCGGGTGCGCTGCCGCATCCCCGGGAAACTCCTCGTCCGGCCCATCCCCCCCCGACCGGCACGACGAAGCGCAGAAAAGAGGGCGGGTGCGGTAGCCGTACGCGCGCATGGCCGGAGTCCCTGAGGATCCGGCCCGCAAGCGAGAGCAACCGGGAAGGCCCTGCGCGGGGAGGACGGGTCGGGTTGCCGACTCCGTCGCCGTTGCGCCTCGGTCTTCGACGACCTGACCCGGAGCCCGCGCCGTCCGAAACGCAGGAACGGCGCGGACACTCAGGTCTGCGTGCGGCTTCCTCTTGCCCCACTCCGAGATGGGCGCCTCAATCCCCTAGGACACTCTCAACACGGAGGAATCAAGTCCCCCTTACCCGACCGAACGGGAGAGCAAGGGGGAGCAATCCTGCGCGCGCTCAGTCTCCGGAGGGAGGAGGTGCCGACGGAGTCCCCTCGCGGCTCGATTCGTAGAGTTCGCGCAGAGCCGGCGGAAGATCGGAGGCGCGGGCGCGGGCG
>JAKAQQ010000109.1 GCA_021819635.1 Pseudomonadota bacterium | reverse complement strand
GAGCCTCGAACCTTACCGTTGGCGCGGGGTGGCGCGCCGGGTGGCCGGAGTCCACGGCAGGCGCTAGGATACGGAGACGGACGCCCTTGACGTGAGGAGCCCCCGGCTCCAGGAGGCCGCCGTGAACCGCACCCTTCCTCTCCTTCTGGCCACGCTCGTCGCGCTCGCGGGCTGCGCGCCCCGTCCCCGGACGCTTCTTCCCGCGCCCTTTCTCGCCCGCGCCCAACGCCTCGACGCCCCCATCGTGATTGACCGCCTCGATGTCCCCGGCGTGCGCCCGCGATTCTCGGGCGGGGTCGTGAGCCCGGTCGACGTCGACTTCCGGGTCACCGCCCGCCGGCCCCTCGCACGCCTCCGCCTCGTTCTCGAAGGCTACGACGGCCTCGGTCTTCCGGTCGTCCGCCGACCGGGGCGCCCCCTCGCCGTCGTGCTCACACTGCCCGGTCCACTCCTGCCGGGGCAGAACTACGAGGCGACCTCCGCCCCCGAAGGGTTTCCCGGCGCCGGTGTGAGCTGCGTGCGCCTCGTCCGCCTCGTGGCCTGGAGCTCCAACCAACACCGCCGGCTCTGGCACGGGCGTCCGCTCGCGGCACTCCTGGCTCCCGTCATCCCCCGCCGCTGCCCCGACCTCGGACCGACGGTGATGATCTACGACAACGGTCCTCCCTGACCCCCCCCGCCCCGGAGCCCTCCCGTGACCCGACGCCGCCGCGCCGCCCTCCCCCTTGCGCTTCTCGCCGCCGCGCTCCTTGCGACGCCGCTCCGCGCCGCCGTCCCGCCCTTGGCCCCCGGACTCTACCGGTCGCTTCGCTTCCGCTTCATTGGGCCGGACGGGAACCGCGTGAGCGCCGTCCTCGGCGTTCCGGGCGACCCGCGGGTGATGTACCTCGGTGCGGCCTCGGGCGGGATCTGGCGCACACGCGACGGGGGGGTCCACTGGCGCGACATCTTTGCCCACGAACCCGTGCAATCGATCGGCGCCCTCGCTCTCGACCCCCGGGACCCCGCCGTCCTTTGGGCGGGAACGGGGGAACCCTTCTACATCCGGCCCTCGACCGCCCTCGGCGACGGCGTGTGGAAGAGCGACGACGGCGGGCGGCACTGGATCCATCTCGGTCTCGGCCGGAGCGGACGCATCCCGCGCATCGTCGTCGATCCCCTCGACCCGCGGCGGGTCTACGTCTGCGCGCTCGGCAGCGGATTCGCGCCCTCCCCCGAAGAGGGCGTCTTCGTCACCCGCGACGGGGGCCATCACTGGCAACGCCTCCTTCAGGGAACCGGCGGGACGGGCTGCTCCGACCTTGCGCTCGACCCGCGCAACCCCCGCGTCCTCCTCGCCGGAACCTGGCAGTGGCGCGTGCGCCCCTGGGGGCTCAGGAGCGGCGGGCCGGGAAGCGGCCTCTACCTCAGCCGCAACGCCGGGAAGACCTGGACACGCCTTCGTGGCCACGGACTCCCGCCCGGACCATGGGGCAAAGTGGCCGTCGCGATCGCCCCGGGTGCCCCGCGCGTGTTCTACGCGCTCATCCAGGCCCGCGACGGCGGGCTTTACCGCTCCGACGACGGCGGGCGAGCGTGGCGGCTCGTGAGCCACAACCACACGATGGACGAGCGGCCGCCCTATTTCACGCGCTTCGCCGTCTCGCCGCGCAATCCCGACCGGCTCTATTTCACCTCGGTGAACCTCACCACCTCGCGCAACGGGGGGAAGACCCTGCGTCTTTTCCCGACCTGCGGCTGCGGCGACACCCACGACATCTGGATCGATCCGCGCAACCCCCGTCGCCTCATCGTGGGCGACGATCTCGGGGCGGTCGTCACCCTGGACGGCGGGCGCCTCTGGCACCGCATCGTGCTCCCGATCGCCCAGCTCTACCACGTCGCGACCGACGAGACCGTCCCCTACCACGTGTACACCAACCGTCAGGACGGCTACACCTACCGCCTCCCGAGCAACACGCGCGGCGGAGGCAGGATCGGCCCGGGCTCGTGGAAACCCGTGGGCGGCTGCGAGAGCGGCTTTTCCGTTCCCAACCCCGCCGGGACGGTCGTCTGGTCGGGCTGCTACGACGGCGGTCTGACCCGCTTCGTGGTCGCGACCGGCCAGGGACGCGACGTGCGCGTCTGGCCCATCGCCCATTACGGATGGCCACCGCGGAACACGCGCAACCGCTGGAACTTCGTCTTCCCGATCGCCCGCTCGCCCTTTTCGCCCCACGTCGTCTACGTCGGCAGCCAGTACGTCTGGCGCACCGACGACGGCGGCGCCTCCTGGACGCGCCTGAGTCCCGACCTCACGCGCCACGACCGCGCGCGGGAGGGCCCTTCGGGCGGCGTCACCCGCGACGAGCTCGGAACCTTCACCGCCGACGCCCTGTCGTTCATCGCCCCCTCCCCGGCCCGCCGGGGAACGATCTGGGTGGGAAGCGACGACGGTCTCGTGCATCTGACGACCGACGGTGGCCGGCGCTGGCGCAACGTGACCCCCCGCGCCGTCCCGCCCTGGGGGGCGGTGACCGCCATCGCGCCCTCGCCCCGCGACCCAGGGCGGGCCTACGTCGCCATCGACCGCCAACTCATGGGCGACAGCCGCCCCTACATCCTGGTGACCGACGACGACGGACGGCACTGGCGGCGGATCACGCGCGGCATTCCCGCGAGCGTCTTCTCCTACGTCGAGAGCCTCGCCACCGACCCCGACGCTCCCGGCGTCCTCTTTGCCGGGACCGGCAACGCTCTGTACTGGAGCCGCAACCGCGGCCGGAGCTGGCTCCCGCTCCAGAACAACCTGCCGCATGCCCCCGTCACCGGCCTCGACGTGCAACCCGTCTTCGACGATCTCGTCGTCGGCACCTACGGACGCGGCGCCTGGATCCTCGGCGACGTCGGGCCCCTCGCCCGGCTCGACCGCCGGGTGCGCGCCGGGGCGTTCCATTTCTTCCGACCGCACCCGGCCTGGCGCTTCCGCCGGGTCGCCGTGCCGATCGCGGTGCCCGACTACCCGGCGGACGGCCGGAACCCTCCGCCCGGCGCCGTCCTCGATTACTACCTCCGGCCGGGGATCCACGCGACGGTCGTTCTCCGCGTGCGCGACGCCCGCGGGCGTCTGGTGCGGCGTCTCTCCTCGGCGCCCGGCACCCCCCGCACCCAACGCCTGCCCGCTCCCCACGCGGGGATCAACCGCCTCGTCTGGGATCTCCGTTACGCTCCGGTGGATCCCGCCCGTCTCCGCACCGCCCCTCCGGGGGCCCCGTGGCTGTGGCGCGAACTCGGCCGCTGCCGGATCGTGGACGACGCCTGTCGCCCGCCGAACCCCACGATTCCCCCGCGGGGCCCGACGCGCGTGCGCCCGATCGTGACCTGGGATCTCGACCTCACCCGGCGCGGGCCTCTCGCGCCACCGGGCACCTACACGGTGAGCCTCCGTGTCGGCCGGTGGAAGGCGCGCCACCGTCTCGTCGTGCGCAAGGATCCCCACAGCCGGGGGACGCTTGCCGACATCCGCGCCCAGGTCCGGCTCGCCCTCGCGATCCGCGCCGCCCTCGACCGCGACGTGCACGCGATCAACCGCCTCGAATGGCTGCGCTGGACGCTTCACCGTCTCGAGGCGCGCAATTCACGCCGTCCCGGGAGCCCCTTCCTCGCCGCGGCCCGGAACTACGGACGGCGGGCACGGGCGGTCGAGGGCGCACTCTTCGACATCGACCTCACCGGCGCCCGCGAGGACGCGTTCCGCCACCGCATGCGGCTCTACGGCCAACTCTGCGCGCTCCTCAAGGACGTTGAGAGCGAAAGCGCGGACTACGCCCCGACGCGTCAGGACGTGGCGGCCTTCCGTGTCCTCGACCGGAGGCTCGCGACGGCGCTCGCCAAGGTCGGGATCCTTCTGCGGGAGGCCCCGGCGATCCTCCGAACGGCCCTCGCGGTGCCGGGGCGCGCCCCCACGCCGCCCGCGCGCTCGCGCCGCCCCTTCCCGACGGCGGGGCGGCGGCGTTCGTGACCTGAAGAGGGGGGTCCGCCCGACCGCGCTTCGCGTCGGGCGGACGGGGGGGCTCAGCCCTTCTTGGGAAGGGGCGCCGCGTTCATGGCCGCGAGAATCTTGGGCGTGAGGTCGTAGCCCCCTTTGGCGATGACGACACCGGCCTGGGACCCGTCGATGACGAGCCCGTAACCGTGGCGCTTCGCGAAGCGGTGGATGACCCCGAGCAGCGCCTTCTCGACCGGCTGGAAGAGCTTGTTGTGCTCGGCGTAGAGCTCGGCGCGAATCTTGACGAACTCCTTGCGCAGCGTCTCCACACCGGTCCTGAACGCCTGAATGTCGCGTTCGCGGGCGGCGCGGTTTTCCTTCGGAAGACGCGCGCGCAGCATTTTCTG
>JAKAQQ010000108.1 GCA_021819635.1 Pseudomonadota bacterium | reverse complement strand
GCAGTAGCTCAAAATGACTGCAAACATATGCATGATCGCGGCGTTCTTGTCGTGACGGACGCCGCTACGGAAAAAGCGCAACTGCTCCTTGAGGTAGGCCGCGTTCTGGCTTGCGAGCCGCGGGTAGATGCCGTCGCCCAAGGCCTTGGGGCCATGGCAACTCATGCAGGCGGGCACGCCCTTGTTGAGGATGCCTTGAGCGAAGATCTTGCGCCCCGCGGCGACGAGCGCCGGGTTTGCCCGTTGCGGGCGCGGCGGTGTTTGCTTCGAGTACCAAGTGGCGATTTTCTGGATGTTGCGGTTCGAGAGGACCTCACTCACCGGCCACATGTACATGACCGCGGGGGGATCGGAGCGGCTTCCGTCGCGGAACGCCCGAAGCTGTTCAATGAGGTAAACCCGGCTCTGGCCCGCCAGGCGCGGGATGTAGGGCATGCGTGTGTTCACGCCGTGCGTGCCGTGACACATCGTGCAGCTCGCCCGGACCCGGCCGGGGGCGCGGCCCAGCGGAGCCGCGTGCGCGACGCTTGCGAGGGCCGCGGGCACGAGGATCACGAGAAGAAGAGATCGGTCTGTCAGGAAGCGCATGACGAAATTCCCTCGCCGCAATCACACGCAATATGATAGGCGCAGAAGCGAACGAAGACCATGGAGATGGAGATTTTCCATCTCTGGAGGTCGTCTAGACGCGTGTCCTTTCCGGTGGATCGTCGGGCCCGTGGTTGCGGGTTGCGTTCTCCGCGGGCGATCAGGCCGCGGCCGTGTCCCGGGCCCCGTAACGGCTTCGGTAGGCCTCGAGGGCCTCCCACTCTTTCTGGCGCCGGGGGTCCTGGGCAAGCACACGCAGGACGTCGCTCAGCCGGGCCAGCGCCCGCACATCGAGCCCCTCGCGTTTTTCGAGAAGACGCAGCGCCGAGGACGGGCTGTCTTCCGTCGCCCGCTCTTCGCGGTCGAGGGCCACGACGAAGCCCACCGGAGCAGCACCGTGGGCGCGGAGGAGACGCAGCGCCTCGCCCGCCGCCGTCCCGGCGGTGAGAACGTCGTCGATGACGACGGCGCGTGTTCCGCGCGGGTTGGCCCCCACCAGAACGCCGCCTTCTCCATGGTCTTTGGCTTCCTTGCGGTTGAAGCACCAGGGGACGTCGCGCCCGTGCCGGCGGGCGAGCGCCACGGCCGCGGCGCTCACGAGCGGGATGCCCTTGTAGGCCGCGCCGAAGAGGAGGTCGAAATCGAGGCCCGCGGCGGTCAGGGTTTCCGCGTAGAGCTCGCCGAGGGTGGCGAGGTCCCCGCCGCGGTCGAGGGTGGCGAGATTGAAGAAGTAAGGGCTCGTGCGTCCCGACTTGAGCGCGAAGGTTCCGAAGCGCAGCGCACCACGGTCGAGGATGAGTCGGACGAAGCGCTCGGCGGTGTCCATGCCGGGATTGTAGCGGCTCCGCCCGCGGTTCACCGGCCCGGTCCAAATCGGTATCATGGGCCACGCCCGGCCCGAACGGCGGAATCCCCCGCATGCTGCGTGTCACGACCTTCAACGCCAACGGGCTTCGGGCCGCCGTGCGCAAGGGGTTTTACGACTGGCTGGCCGAGGTTCGCCCGGACGTCGTCGCCCTCCAGGAGGTGCGCGCCCGTCCGGAAGAGATTCCCCCCCCGCCGCCGGACTACACCCTCGAGGTGGCGCCGGCCGAACGGGCGGGCTACGCCGGTGTGGCGGTGCTTGCCCGCCGGCCCCTGTGTTGTGTGGCCCGCGGGTTCGCGGTCGAGGAATTCGACCGCGAAGGACGTCTTCTCCTCGCCGATCTCGGGCCGGTGCGTCTCGCGGCCCTCTACGTGCCCTCGGGCTCCCAGGGCCCCGAGCGTCAGGCGTCGAAGGACCGCTTCCTCGAGGTGTTTCCGCCGGTCCTCGACCGTTGGCGCGCCTCCGGACGCACGATCGTGGCCGGCGATTTCAACATCGCGCACCGGGCGATTGATCTCCGCAACGCCCGCAGTAACGAGAAACACTCGGGTTTCCTGCCGCACGAACGCGCCTGGATGGACCGCGTCCTCGCTCCGGGCGACTGGACGGACAGCCTGCGTCTCCTCCATCCGGACACTCCGGGCCTCTACACGTGGTGGACCTACCGGGGTCGGGCCTGGGAAAAGGACGTAGGCTGGCGTATCGATTACCAGATCGTGACGCCCGATCTTGTGCCCGCCGTGCGGGCCGCGCGTATCGATCGCGCCCCGCGCTTTTCCGACCACGCCCCCTACACCGTCGACTACGATCTCGAGTCATGAGCGCCGCGTTCGTGCCCGGGGCGAGCCGGTGGGAGCGCTGGGGCCGCGCCGTGCGGCGCATCGCGCGCAAGCGCATGATCGTCGCCCTCCTGATGGGCTTCTCTTCGGGTCTCCCGCTCCTCCTGACCAGCACGCTCCTTCAGGCCTGGCTGACCCGCCGCGGTTACTCCTTGGGGCTCATCGGTCTCGTGGCGCTCGTCGGCCTTCCCTATTCCTTCAAATTTCTCTGGGCTCCGTTTCTTGACCGCTACCAGATCGGTCCGCTCGGGCGTCGCCGCGGTTGGCTCCTCGTCACACAGCTCCTGCTCGTGGCCGGCATCGCCGCCGTGGGCCTGGTCGGCCCCCGCTACGGGTTTGTTCCCATCGTCGCCGCGGGTTTTGCCGTCTGTTTCTTTTCGGCGTCCCAGGACACGGTCATCGACGCCTACCGCCGCGAGTCCCTTGCCGAGGACGAGCAGGCCTTTGGGGCCTCGCTCTACGTCAACGGTTACCGCGTGGCCATGCTCGTCGCCTCCGGCGGGGGGCTCATCCTCTCGCATTTCGTGGGCTTCCGGACGACGTACCTCGTCATGGCCGCCGGGATGGGCGCGGGCATCCTCACCACGCTGTGGGCCGACGAGCCCCCGGCCCGGGATCCCGGGCGGGGATGGCGGGCGCTCGTCCTTGAGCCCCTGCGAAGCTATTTCGCCCAGGAGGACGCGCTTCTCGTCCTTCTCTTCGTCGTGATCTACAAGGTTGGGGACCTCACGGCCTCGAACATGACCATCCCGTTCTACCTCCGTCTTGGCTATTCGCGCGAGACCATCGGCATGGTGGTCAAACTCTTCGGTTATTGGGCCATCGTCGCCGGGGGCGTGTTCGGCGGACTGGCCAGCCTGCGTCTTGGTCTTTACCGCGCGCTCTTCTGGTTCGGTCTTCTCCAGGCCTGCGCGACGGCGAGCTACGCCTGGCTTACGGTGACGGGCCCTTCGGTGGGGTGGCTGGCCGCGGTCATCAGTCTCGAGAATCTGAGCCTCGGGATGAGCACGGCCGCCTTCGTCGGGTTCCTGGCGGTGATGACCGACCGGCGGTTCACGGCGACGCAGTTTGCGCTGCTCACGAGCCTGATGGCCGTGCCCCGTGTCCTCCTCTCCTCGCCGGCGGGCTATCTGGCGGGAGCCGTGGGTTGGGCGCCGTTCTTCCTGATCTGCGGCGCCCTCGCCGTCCCGGGCCTCGTGCTCCTCCGTCGTTTCCGCACCTGGCTCGAGCGGCGCGGGTCGGGGTCCGGGACGGGCGCGATCGAGGCCGCGGCGACCGCGGAAGGCGGATCCTGAGGGTCGTCACGGACGCGTGACGACCGTCCGGCTAGACTAAGCGTGTCTCTCCCACGCCTCGGTTTTTTATGAGTACGCCGGTTCCGCCCGTTCGCGATCCCTTTGACGACGTCGCCGACTTCCAGGTCTTTGGCGAATTCGGCGAGGTCAACCCCTCGATCTCCGACGGATCGACCTTCACGTTCCTCGATCCCCTGCGCATGGAACAGATGTTTCAGGGGGGAAGCGAGGGCTGCTATCTCTATTCGCGCCAGGAGAACCCTTCCGGGCACGTCCTCGGGGACGCCTTGGCCCGCCTTGAGGGCACCGAGGCGGGGCACGTCACCGCCTCCGGCATGGCGGCCATCGCCGCGACTCTCTTTGCGTTCTGCCGGACCGGAAGCGAGATCCTCGCCGAGAGGACCGTCTACGGCGGCACGTACGCGCTCCTGCGCAACTTTCTGCCCCGCTACGGCATCACCACACGCTTTCTGGATCTCACCGATCTCGACGCCGTGCGCGCCGCTTTCCGTCCGGGCGTGGCGGCCGTCTACGCCGAGAGCCTCACGAATCCTCTCCTGCGGGCCCCCCGGATCCGGGCGCTGGCCGACCTCGCCCACGAGCACGGGGTTCCGCTCGTCGTCGACAACACCTTCACGCCGCTCATCATGACCCCCGCGCGGGACGGGGCCGACGTCGTCGTGCACAGCCTCACCAAGTTCATCAACGGCATGAGCGACTGCGTGGGCGGGGTGATCTGTGCGTCGCGGGCGTTCCTCGAGAAGCTCGGGGACGTGCACGACGGGGCGCTCA
>JAKAQQ010000107.1 GCA_021819635.1 Pseudomonadota bacterium | reverse complement strand
CCCGCCGTTCAGGGCGGGGAAGGATAGCGCGGACGGCGTAGCCGTCCTACGCCCCTCCGGGCAGGCGGGACGTGAAGCCGACGGAGGGGTTGTCAGTGCTGGATGCCTGCATCGCAGCCTGCCCCGATGAAGCCGGAACCCACCGAAGTGACTCCGGGGCGGCTCCATGCCGCGCCTGAGCGCCGTAGGAATCTCCGCCCTTCCCGCGCAAGCGGTGGCCGCAGGCCAAGGGCGGGGAGGATGTCAACAACAATTCCGAAACGCTCCCTGTTCGGGCAAGGCAGAAGGATCCCTTGAGGCAGATCCTCGAGAAGGCTCTGTCGAATTTCACGCGGGTTGACCGGTCGGAGGCGGGTTGATCCGGGAGAAGCCGAGCGTGCCCACGACCAGAAAAATCACGGAACGAAAGGTCGAGAACCGGCCGTCGCCCCGGCTTTGCGCCGGACGGCCGGGAAGAGCCCGTTTCGGGCTTGGGGGAAGCCGTTCGGGACCCGCGTCTCGGCCCGGGGGACGGGTCGATTGAGACCGACCCGATAGCCTCGTGATCGCCCCCGTGGGCCTGGATCTCCCGGGCCAGACGGTCGAGGATCTTCGTATCGCGCTCCCCGCTCACGGCGATCACGGCCGGCGGGTGCTGTCGGTGGCAATCGTGACGTCGTCGTACCTTCGGGCTTGGGAGGTCTCTTCGATGGCCGGACTCTCCACCCCGGCGAGGTCCACGCACCGTTCGCAGAGACGCATCACCCGGTGGGGGTTCAACCTCGGTCAAGCGCGTCACCACCCGGCAGTGCCTCTCCCGGAGAAAGACAAGGGTCCGGGCCTCGAAGTGCCGCGTGAAGCCGGCACGCTGGTCTCCGAAAGCGGGCTCGGCCGGACGCGCGCACTCGAGCCGGGGAGTTCTCCGCGCGGATTGCGCACCTCGCGGGCGCGCTCCTGCAGGAAGAAGCTCAAAGGCCGGTTGCGCTTCACTGCGGTGTCGTGGACCGCGTGTTCGCCGGTCCCCGCGGGTGCCCCAACCGACGGCCGGGGTCAACGGCCGGGCCGTGGCATCGAAGGTCGCATCCCGTACGCATCAGGGCTTCAACCCCAAGACCACCTCGAGCAGCTTCGCTTCCGAGAGGATCGCCACTCTACCTCAGGTTCACCGACGGTATTCTGTCCATCCCTGACCCGTACCCACTCGGAATTCAACAGAGATTTCAGTTGAGTCGATCCGGTTGCTTGACAAACGCGGGGGGGGGCAACATACCTCTGCACAGGGGGGGAACCTCCTGCGACGATCGCTCAAGTAACCGCCACTTTGTGGAGTCAACAGTCCATGGCAATCAAACGACCCTTTCAACATTGGGACAGGCCTGCTGCGTTGCGGACAGTGCTAACGCCGGTGGCTCTTGTCGCCTCTTTGGCGCTTGTTGCACCTCTTGCGATGGCAGCCCCGCCCACGACGGGCGTGGTGACGTATACCAACGCCCGGCCTTTCATGCAGGGATTTGGTTCCGCCCATCCCGATCGCCCCGATGTTAGTTTGAGCCCGTTGTTCCGCGTATACGAGTGGAAAATCCCAAGCTCTCCTGATTTGTTTGTTCAGGTTAACAACTTGGAAGGAAAAGTGATTGGCGAGTATATCGTGGGCTCTGCCCCCATCGTCGGCGGGCCCCTACCTTCGTCGTCACCGCACAAGGAGTTGGCCCAGAGTGCGCCATCACTTTCACCGGTTACGACGGGAGGTGCACAATG
Organism: Pseudomonadota bacterium; assembly: GCA_021819635.1. GTDB lineage: Bacteria > Pseudomonadota > Gammaproteobacteria > JAKAQQ01 > JAKAQQ01 > JAKAQQ01. Next base: position 2,645 of record JAKAQQ010000107.1, on the reverse strand, counting down.
TCCCTGCGCCTCGCAGGTGGTTGCCTCCGGGCCCGGGTTTGAGATTATCGTGGTCACCGGCAGCAGCGGAGATGTCATTACGGAGTACTGCGTAGGCAACGGTTGCAAGTACGCGAAGAAATAACGTCCGGGCAAGGCCGGTGGTCTCTCCGGAGAGACCACCGGCCTTCGTGCGTCCACGTACTCAAAAGACCCGGACGTGCAACGCGGCAGGCGGCCGGTCGCGGCGGTGCCTGTGCGCCGGCAAAAGGCGGGGGTCTTGACGGCGATGCGGCCCTTGCATACGCGGTGGCATGGACCGTGACCGTGCCACCGGCTTCGACGACACGCAACGAGACACGCGAGTTCGGGGAGAGGATCCGGGCAAGCCGTGTGCAGGAAACCCTCTTTGCAGGTTGATTTTCCTCCAGCAAGCGCGGTGCGGACGGCTCGGGACGATGCGTGCGGGCGACGGCCCGCGACCCATCGTCGAGGGCCCACGCCGCGGAGTCCTCACCGGCGAACCTTGCCCCCTCCGGCGTTCCGCGACTTGTCCCCCGCCAAAGTCGACGCCGTGACGTCGTGTCCGATCCGGATACTCCCGACGCGAGGATTCGGGACACGCGTGCTCGTGACGCTTTCCCGGCCGCCGGGCTCCAACCCCCGGGCCCTGTACCCCTCCGCACCGTGCCCAGTCTTTGCTGGCCGCACGCCGATTCCCCGACGTGCCGCGGCTTCCCGTTGCCGGAGAGCCACCCCACCATCCGTGCGTTCTGCCGCACGCGATCGCCACCCTCAAACCGTCCTCAGCCCCCGCTCGGCCGTCGCCCTGTTCCCCAAGCACGGGGATCCAGGAGCGGGACCCAAGAGACGGGGCCGCTCGGGGCGAACGGCCCACACCAATGTCGTGCATCCGCCGCGTGCGTCGCGGCTACACTGATCATCTGGGGACGTGGCCCTACCGCCCGTCCGCCGCCGTGTGAGGTCCCATGCCGGAGAACGGAGCCCCCCCCCCGCGCACCGCCCGCGAAGAGACGATCTTCTTCCTCGTCCTCTGGGGGGGCGTCCTCGCCGCGACCGTCCTTCTCTATCTCCCGGGACTCCACGGCCCTCTCGTCTACGACGACATCCCGGTCCTCGGGCCCTTCGTAAACGGGCCGCTCGCCGCGGTCCCCCACCCGTTCTGGAGCACCTCGGGCCCGCTCGGCCGCCCCGTCGCCATGGCGAGCTTCTGGCTCGACGCCTTCTTCTGGCACGGGAGCGTCTTCGCCCTCAAGCTCACCAACCTCCTGATCGCGCTCCTCACGGCCAGCCTCGCCGCGCTCCTCGGAACCGAACTCGCCACCTCGCCCGGACGCCGGGCGGGGGCGTCCGAACGAGGCTTCGGCACGGGGGTTGCCGCCTTCTGGCTCCTCGCCCCGGCGGCCGTCGCCACCGTGCTCTACGCGGTCGAACGCATGGAGCTCCTCTCCGCGCTCTTCACGTTTGCCGGTCTCCTCGTGTTCGCCCGTCTCCGTCGTGCCGAGATCGCCGACGGACGATCGCGAGCGCGTCTCTGGCTTCCGGCCCTCCTCGTCGCGGCGGCGCTCGCCACCCTGAGCAAGGAGAACGGGATCCTGCTCCTTCCTTTGGCACTCTGGGCGGACACCTGCCTCTGGCGCTTCGCGGGGCCGCGAAGCACAAGGAGGGCGCTCTTCGGCCTCGCCGGGGCGGTCGTCGCCCTCGGGGTGGGGCTCGTCGCCTTCTTTTTCCTGGATCCCGCGTTTCTCTGGAACGGCTACCGCGAACGGCGCTTCACGCTCGGCGAGCGTCTTCTCACCGAACCGCGCGTCCTCGCCCACTACGTCGCCGCCACCCTGACCCCGCTCCCGCGCTGGACAAGTTTCTTCCACGGACGCCTGCCCCTCTCGCACGGCCTCTTCGCCCCACCGGCCACCGCCCTCGCTCTCGGAGGCATCCTCGTGCTCGGCGCGCTCGCCGTCGCGCTCCGCCGGCGGGCCCCGCTCGTCGCGCTCGGCCTCGGCTGGTTCCTCATCGGGGAATCGATCGAATCGACCCTCGTGCCGCTGCGCCTCATGGAAGCGGTGCGCGTCTATCTCCCGTCCTACGGGCTCCTCCTCGCCGCGGCCGCCGTCCTCGTCCCCGCCGCCCGCGCCCTCGCCCGCCGCACCCCGCGTCTGAGGCCGCTCGCGCCCGCGGCGCTCGCCGTCCTTGGGCTCGTCTCGGTGCTCCTCACCGCCGGGGCGGTCGTCTCCTGGCGCAGCAGCCGAAGCTTCGACACCGCCAACCTGGTCCTGCACCCCCACGCGGCCGCCGCCCGCGCCGGTCTCGCCCAGTGGTGGCTCGCGCACGGACGGCCCGCCAAGGCCGTCGCGCTTCTCGCCGGACGCCGTCGCCCCGGCGAGCGGCTCGAGCTCGGCACGGTCCTCTGCCTCTGGCACGGCGCCCTCCCGAACGCCTACTGGTCGGGCTTCCCCCCAACCCCCCCCCGTTACGTGGGACCGGCGGCCACGACGGGGGTGGCCATCCTGAGCCGCCTCTGGCTCGCGCACCGCTGCCGGTTCAAGACGGACGACCTCGCCCGTCTGGCGCGCACGCTCAGTCAGGCCCGGCGCATGCGCCGCTCGCACCGTTACATCCTCATCCTCTACCGGGCATCACTTGCC
>JAKAQQ010000106.1 GCA_021819635.1 Pseudomonadota bacterium | reverse complement strand
AGCGGCTCGAGCGCCTGGCGAACCTCCCCGCGCCGGGGGGCACGGGCCATCACCAGCACGGCGAGGTCCGCGGCGCCACCCAGCGCGGGGCCGCGCCGTCCCGTGAAGCTCATCGCTCGGGGTCCGCGCGGGCGAAGCGGACGACGCTGCCGGCCGGCGCGAGCGTCCCGCCGGCGGCCCCGATCAGCGGCAGCGCTCCGCCGAGCAGCTCCGCGAAGACCTCGCTCGAGCGCGCAACCAGCTCAAAGAGCGTGCTCACCGGTGTCGGCTGCCCCGGGAACACCTCGTTGGCGTAATCGGTGATGAAGCCGACCAGCGCGAACGGCAGCTCCAGCTCGCCGCTGAGCACCGTCTCGGGGCCGCCCGTCTGGCTCACGGCGCAAACCCCGCACGCCGCCAGCTGGGCGATCTCAGACGGGGTGTTGAAGCGCGGGCCGTCGACATGACCGTAGGTCCCGCCGGCCTGAAACGCGATCCCGGCGTCGAGCGCCGCTCGAGTCAGCGCGGCCACGAGCTGCGCCGAGTACGGCCCGCCGTGCAGGACCCAGTGGCCGCGCGCCGGATCGCCGAGGAGCACGGCCTTGATCCCCACGCGGTCGCCGGCCGCGGCCGCGACGGGCGCGTGACCAAGCAGGACGTCCTCGCCCACATCGCCCGCGGCCCGGCGGTCGTGCGCGGCGAACGGCGGGTGCCGATGAACCGCATCCGGGCGCGGATCGCCGAGCGTCTTCTCGCCTCGAACCGCGAGACGGTGATGCTCACCTCGTTCAACGAAATCGACCTCGGCCGCGTCCTCGAGATCCGCAACCGCTACCGCGAGGCCTTCGAGAAGGAACACGGTGTGCGTCTGGGTTTCATGTCCTTCTTTGTTCAGGCGGTCGTCCGCGCCCTCAAGCGCTTTCCGGTCGTCAACGCCTCGGTCGACGGGGACACGATCGTCTACCACGACTACTGGGACATCGGCATCGCGGTCTCCTCGCCGCGCGGGCTCGTCGTTCCCGTTCTCCGCGACGCCGACCGGATGGGTCTCGCCGGAATCGAGCAGGCCATCGCCGGGTACGCCACCCGGGCCCGGGAGGGCGGACTCGAGCTCGCCGACCTCGAGGGCGGAACCTTCACTATCACGAACGGCGGCGTGTTCGGTTCGCTCTTCTCGACGCCGATCATCAACCCCCCGCAGAGCGCCATCCTGGGCATGCACAAGATCCAGGAGCGTCCGGCCGCCGTCGACGGGGCGGTCGTCGTCCGGCCCATGATGTACGTGGCCCTGACCTACGACCACCGCATCATCGACGGCCGCGAGGCGGTCCTCTTCCTGGTCGCCGTCAAGGAGGCCCTTGAGGATCCCGCCCGCCTTCTCCTCGACCTCTGATCCTCCGACCTCTTACCGCACACGGGAGCACGCCATGGCCCGCAGTTTCGACGTGATCTTCATCGGCGCCGGCCCGGCCGGCTACGTGGGGGCGATCCGCGCCGCCCAGAACGGCCTCAAGGTCGCCTGCATCGACAGCTGGAAAAACCGCGACGGGACGAACGCCTTTGGCGGCACCTGCCTCAACGCCGGCTGCATCCCCTCGAAGGCGCTCCTCGAGTCGAGCGAGCTCTACCACCGGGCGCGGGAGGAATTCGCCGTCCACGGGATCCGCGTGGGTGAGGTTGGGCTCGATCTCGCCGCCCTGCAGGCGCGCAAGGCGAAGATCGTGACGGGCCTCACCGCGGGCATCAAGGCCCTCTTCCAGGCCAACGGGGTGACGGGGCTCCCCGGCCGCGGCCGTCTCCTGGCCTCGGGCAAGGTCGCCTACAGTCCGGAGGGCGGGACGAGCGAGGAACTCGAGGCCCGGGAGGTCGTCCTCGCGAGCGGCTCCGAGCCGATCCCGCTTTCCGCTGCCCCCTTCGACGGGGTCGCGATCGTGGACTCCTGGGGCGCCCTCGACTTCGAGGCCGTCCCGAAGCGCCTCGGGGTGATCGGCGCCGGGGTGATCGGCCTCGAGCTTGGCAGCGTCTGGCGGCGGCTCGGCTCCGAGGTCGTCCTTCTTGAGGCGCTTCCCGAGTTTCTTCCGGCGGTCGACACCCAGGTGGCCAAGGAAGCGCTCCGCCACTTTGCCCGCCAGGGGCTGGACATCCGCCTGGGTTCCCTGGTCACCGAGGCCAAGGTTTCCGGCAAGAAAGGTCCCGTCCTCGTCCGCTACCGCAAGGGGACCGGGGAGGAGACGCTCGAAGTCGACCGGCTCGTCGTCGCCGTCGGCCGTCGCCCCCGAAGCCGCGACGTGCTGGCCGAGGGGACGGAGGTCCGTCTCGACGCCCGCGGCTTCGTCGAGGTCGACGACCGCTGCCGGACTTCGCGCGCGCACGTCTGGGCGATCGGCGATCTCGTCCGCGGCCCGATGCTGGCCCACAAGGGATCGGAGGAGGGGGTGATGGTCGCCGACCTCATCGCGGGCAGGAACGCGGAGGTCAACTACGCGACCATTCCCTCGGTCATCTACACCGCCCCCGAGGTCGCCTGGGTGGGCAAGACCGAGCAGGCCCTCCAGAAGGAGGGGACGCCGTTCAAGGCCGGTAGCTTCCCGTTCAGCGCCAACGGACGGGCCAAGGCCCTCGAGGCCGCTCAGGGGTTCGTCAAGATCCTCGCCCATCGCGAGACCGACGAGATCCTGGGCGTGCACATCGTGGGGCCGGCCGCCTCGGAACTCGTGGCCGAGGCGGTCCTCGCCATGGAGTTCCAGGCGAGCGCCGAGGACATCGCGCTCACCGTCCATGCCCACCCGACGCTCTCCGAGGCCACCCACGAGGCGGCCCTCGCGGTGGACGGGCGGAGCCTCCACGCGATCCAGAAGAAGAAGGCGGACTAAGGCGCGGGATCCGGCCCCGTACGGGGCCGCGGATCCCGCTCAGTTGTGCGCGAGCTCTCCGCCCGCCCCCGGGCGGAGAAGTCCGAGCCGGCGGGCGAAGAAGGGCACCGTCGTCTGCCGCTCGAGGGCGATCACCGGGAGGGCGGACGTCCCCGGATCCGGAAGGAGAGGCGCCCGCCGACGGGCCGCGGCGATGTCGGCCAGCGCGTGCAGCGAGACGAGCGAGAGACGCACGCGGCGGATGCGCGCGTCCAGCGAGAGGAGCACCGCCCGGATCGCCGTGACGTAGGCCTCACCCTGCTGGGAGTAGCGCTCGAGACCCGCCACCAGCACCCGGGCCGCGAGTGGCCGGTGTTCGGCCCGGAGATGCGCCCGGAGCCGGCGGAAACGGCGGAAGGCCGGCCGGGTGTTGATCGCCTCCATGTAGTGGACGATCGAGCTTTCCAGATCGTGGAAGCGGCGCACGTAGTGCGTCGGGGCGAGGAGCGAGCGCGGCGGGAGGCCGTGCTCGGCCTCGTAGGTCCACATGCCGAAGAGGTCGTTGCCGCGGCGGGCAAAGTACGACGTGCCCCAGCCGCTTTCCTTGGCGGCCTGGGCGAGGGCGAGCGAGACCGGGACGACGTCCACCCGACGGAGGAGGTGACGGCGGACAGGGGCCGACCACGGGGAGCCGTGAAGGCCGTAGGCGTGCTCGATCGTGCGGAGTGTGCGTTCGCGGCGGCTCCCCGGGGGCGGCGGGGTGGGGAGGGCGTAGGTCGTGAGGAGAAAGTTCCTCTGCTTGGCGAGGGCGTCGTCGGCGGCGAGGACCATCGGCAGGATCATGCGCAGGAAGAGGGCCTTCTTGCGGTGGACGGCAAGCGCGCCCAACCCGCGCGGGAGACGGGTGAGGGCGACGGCGGGGACGATGCCCCTGGGCGGCCAGCGGTAGCGGATGCTCCGGTAGAAGGTGTCGACCTCGCGGGCGCTTCGCGCCCGGATGAGACGCAGGGGCGCGGGACTGAGGAGTCCGAGCGGCCGGGGCCGGGTGAGGTGCAGGAAGAGGAAGAAGAACCCGAGGAGGGGGAGACCGATGGCGATCGTGTACACGAGGCGTCCCGGAAGGGGGACACAGGCGTCGCGCGCCGCGCTGCGTACGTTCGTGCCAAGGGTCAAGAGTCCGGGTCTCCGATTTGTTCTGGTGCCAAATAATTATAGTCGGGAAGGTGCAGGACGTCAGGAAAAAATGAAAAATATTTTATAGATAACAGTTTTATAGCCATACATTATGGATAATATCCATGCAACCCTTCTTTGTGCGCGACCTGTGGCCCCCCTCCGGTCCCGGTGCGCCCTTTTCCTCCCCCCGGCCCGGACCGGGTTTCCCTTGCCGCGTGGGGGCGCGGGGCCGCCCTTTCGGCGGGCGGTCGTGACCGGGGTTCCCGCGGCCGAGGCCCGCGAGGAGGTGGGGCGGGAGCCGGACCCTTCCCCGCACCCGCCGTGGCGGGGCCGCCCGCGGCCCCGGGCCCTGCGGCGCGGGGCGCCGGAGGGGCGCGTTCGCCCTTCCGGAAATCCGT
>JAKAQQ010000105.1 GCA_021819635.1 Pseudomonadota bacterium | reverse complement strand
GATCTAGGCCGGGGAGCGGGATCGCGGTAAGCCCCCGTTCGGCGGCCTCGCGGAGGAAACTCTCGCGAAGCGCGGGGTCAATCCGGGGTTTCAGGACGACGTACATCGGTTCGCCTCCTCGGCGGTGGAACCGGTGCCCCGCGGCGGGGGGGCGGTCCCGAAAACGAAAAAGCCCGCGTGAAGCGGGCCGTTCGGTGCGTGCAACTAAGGAAGTACGACGCTACCGGGGCCCGCCCTGCGCGCACCACCACCACGCCCCCGCCGTCGTCACGGCGCGAGCGGGGAAAGGAGCGAAACGCGGGGGTTTCACGGAGCGGCGGGCAGGGTCATCATGCGCAACACTTTACGGCATTGCGCCTCGTCCTGTCAACCGTTCAGGGGGCGAGATCGAAGAAATCCACCGTGGCGTCCTCGAGCGAGTACTCCCCCCCCACCACGAGGAGGCGGCCCGCGGCCGTGGCCTCCTCGAAGAAGGCATGCGCGTGACGGAGATGGTCGACGCTCGCGCGCACGTTGGCGCGCACGGCGCGCGCGAGAAGCCGGGGGCGGTCCGGATCCTGGTCGGTCACGAGCTCCGCGAGACGCGGGCGGATGCGGGAAAGCAGGGGATCGAGGAGAGGGTCGCGGCGTGTGGGGTCGAGGAGTTCGTCGACCGCGGCGGTGACCGCCCCGCACTGACTGTGGCCCAGGACGACGATCAGGCCGACGCCGAGATAGGCCACTGCAAAGGCGAGACTGGCGACCTGCGACGGGGCCGAAAGGTTGCCGGCGACGCGGACGACAAACAGATCGCCGGGCCCCTGATCGAAGATGATCTCGGCCGGGACGCGGGCGTCGGCGCAGCCGAGGATCGCGGCCTTCGGCCGCTGCGATGTGGGCAGCCGGAGGGGAGGTCGCGGCGGGGCGTGGCCCGCAAGGGAGGCCACAAAACGGCGGTTGCCGGCACGAAGCTCGTCGAGGACGGCGCGGGGCGAGGCAGGGGAGGACACGGCGGAGAGCGTCTTGAGGAAGCCGACTTTCATGTTCTCTCATTCGTCGCCTTCGCGCAACCCGGACCGCGGTGACCGTCCCGCTTCGGGGGGGCGACGGCGTGAGGAGGAGCGTGCGGCGTGGTATCATCATCGAACCAATTGCCGACCCGAGTCTGGGCGACAGTGCCCGGAAAGCACGTATGGCGACGCGCCTTAACCCCGTCGCCGAGGCGGCGGACATCCTCGGCGAACCCTTGCAGGGCATCCTCCCTCCGGTCGAATGGGCCGCTTGCGCGGACGAGATCGCCGCGATCCGTGCTCTCAAGCGCGAACGGCGCGCCTTGATTCTGGCGCACAACTACATGACCCCCGATATCTATTTCGGGGTCGCCGACGTGACCGGCGACAGTCTGACGCTTGCCCGCGCGGCGCAGGGACTCGACGCCGCGGTCATCGTCATGGCCGGGGTCTATTTCATGGCCGAGACGGTCAAAATCCTCAACCCCGGGCGCACGGTGCTCGTTCCCGACCGCGAGGCGGGCTGCTCGCTCTCCGAATCGATCACCGCCGGGGACGTCCGGGAGCTTCGCCGCCGCCATCCCGGGGTTCCGGTGGCGACCTACGTCAACACGTCGGCCGAGGTCAAGGCCGAATCCGACATCTGCTGCACCTCGAGCAACGCCCGCCGGGTTGTCGAGTCCCTGGGCGCGCCCCGTGTCATCCTCATCCCCGACCGGTATCTGGCGGCGAACGTGGCCCGCGAAACCTCGGTCGAGATCGTCACGTGGCCCGGCCGCTGCGTCGTCCACGAGCGTTTCCGTCCCGAGGAGATCCGTGCGATCCGCACCGATCATCCGGAGGCCCATGTCCTCGCCCATCCCGAGTGTCCGCCGGAGGTCGTGGCCGAGGCCGACTTCAGCGGGTCGACGGCGGCCATGTCCGAGTACGTGGCCCGGCGGCATCCCGACACGGTGGTCCTCCTGACCGAGTGCTCAATGAGCGACAACGTGGCCGCCGAGCACCCCGAGGTGCACTTCGTGCGACCGTGCAACCTCTGCCCCTACATGAAGATGAACACCCTCGCCACCATCCGCCGCGCGCTCGAGACGCTGCGTCCTGCGGTGGACGTGCCCGACGAGGTGGCGCGTCGCGCGCGGCGGACCGTCGAACGCATGCTGGCCCTTTGAGCGAAGAGGCACCGCCCCTCGTGGTCGGCGCCGGCGTCGCCGGCCTGGTCACCGCCCTTGCCCTTGCTCCCCGCCCGGTGCGGCTCGTGCTGCGCGGGCGCCTGGGCGGTGATGGCTCGACGCTCTGGGCCCAAGGCGGCATCGCGGCCGCGGTCGGCGGCGGCGACGATCCCGCGCTTCACGCCGAGGACACGGAGCGGGCCGGGGCCGGTCTCTGCGACCGCGCGATCGTGCGCCTGGTGACGGCCTCCGCGCCCGAGGCCATCGTGCGCCTCGCCGCCTGGGGGGTTCCCTTCGACCGCACGTCCGCGGGCGGTTGGGCCCTCGGTCTCGAGGGCGGCCACCGTCGGCGGCGGATCGTCCACGCTCACGGCGACGCCACCGGACGGGCGATCCTCGAGGCGCTCGTCGAGCAGGCCCGGCGGACGCCTTCGATTCTCTGCGAGGAGGACGCCCGTCTCGTGGGTCTCGTCCGCGACGAGGCGGGGATTGCCGGCGTCCACGTCCGCCGCGGCGACGGGCACACCGAGTACCTGCCCGCCCGTCGGGTGGTCCTCGCCACCGGCGGGATCGGGGGACTTTTCCCGGCGACGACGAACCCGCCCTCGGCGCTCGGCGACGGCCTCGTGTTCGCGGCCCGCGCCGGGGCACGCCTTCGCGATCTTGAGTTCGTCCAGTTCCACCCCACCGCTCTCGACGTCGCGGAGCGCCCGCTCCCGCTCATCAGCGAGGCGGTGCGCGGAGCGGGGGCCGTCCTCGTTGACGAGGACGGCCGTCGCTTTCTCGCCGGACGGGGGCGGGCGGAGCTTGAGCCGCGGGATGTCGTGACCCGTGCTGTCTGGGCCTGGAGGCGCGCCGGCCACCGCATTTTTCTCGACGCGCGTCGGGCACCGGGCGAAGATTTCCCCCGCCTTTTTCCCTGGATTCATGAGGTCTGCCTGCGCCACGGACTCGATCCACGGTGCACGCCCATTCCCGTGCGCCCGGCGGCGCACTACCACATGGGTGGGGTCGCGGTCGACGGGTGTGGGCGGAGCGACGTGCCCGGCCTCTGGGCCGTGGGCGAAGTCGCCGCGACGGGACTCCACGGCGCGAACCGGCTCGCGAGCAACTCGCTTCTCGAGGCCGTCGTTTTCGGGTTGAGAGCGGCCGAGGATCTCGCCCGCGATTCCCCCCGTCCCGCGCCGCCGTCGCGGGCGCAGACGCCCCCGCCCGACGAGGAGGACGCCCTCGGGCGTCTCGTTCCGATCGTGGGCGAATCCCTCGGGGTCGAGCGCGACGCCGAGGGGTTGCGCCGTGGCTGGGGGGCCGTCCACGCCTTGGGCGCCGGGACCGTCGCGAGCCGCGCCGGAACCCTTGCGCTTCTCCTGATGATCGCCGCCTACCGCCGTCGCGAGAGCCGCGGTGCCCACACCCGGACAGACTTCCCGCTCGTCGCTTCCCCGCTCGGGCGGTCTTCTTTCGTCACTCTCGAGCTCCTCCGCCAGGGCCTGGACGGGGACGGCCACACCCCGGAGGCCTGAGATGGCGACGAACGGGGCCCCCGTCGATCCTCCGGCCCGCGGACGCCGTCGTCGCCTTCTGGTCCTCACGCTTCTCGTCGTGGCCGCCGTCCTCTTCCTTGTCTCGGGCGCGTGGGACGCGCTCCGGCCGGCCTCGATCGCCGCCCACGCGCTCCTGATTCACCGCTTCGTCCTCCGCCACCGTGCGCTGGCCTCCCTCCTGTTCGGGGCCGTCTACGCTCTGGCGACTGCGCTCAGTCTGCCCCTGGGGGCGGTGCTCTCGATCCTCACGGGTTGGGCGTTTGGGCCGTGGTGGGGGACGGCCCTCGTGGTGGTGGCGGCCACCGCGGGGGCGACGGCGCTTTTCGTGTTCGCCCGCTGGTTCGGGGGGGAGAGTCTGCGGGCGTGGCTCGGCCGGAAACCGGGGGCGGCGCGTCTCCTCGAGGGATTCGAAGGCGATGCCTTTCGTTACCTCTTGGCGCTCCGGCTCATCCCTCTCTTTCCTTTCTGGCTCGTGAACCTGGCTCCGGCCCTGAGCCGCGTGCGCCTGAGGACGTACGTGGCCGCGACCTTCCTCGGGATCATCCCGGGGACGTTCGTCTTCGTCAATCTCGGGGCGGGTCTCCGGCGCCTGAGTTTCGACCGCACGCCCGGGCCGACGCTTGTCGTCGCCCTGGGTCTTCTCGGGTTCCTCGTCTTCGTCGGGCCTCTCGCCCGCCGCTGGTGGCGGGCCCGCGCGGCGCGGGCCCGCTCCCGATGAA
>JAKAQQ010000104.1 GCA_021819635.1 Pseudomonadota bacterium | reverse complement strand
TCCGATCGCGCCCCGAGGACGGGCGCGTGGATTACGACGAGGTCCGGGATCTGGCCCGCCGTCACCGCCCCCGTCTGCTGGTGGCGGGCTTCTCGGCCTATTCCCGGACCCTTGACTGGGCGGTCTTCCGGGCGATCGCCGACGAAGTGGGCGCCCACCTTGTCGTCGACATGGCCCATGTGGCCGGTCTCGTCGCCGCCGGCCTCTACCCCAATCCGGTCCCGCACGCCGACGTCGTGACGACCACCACCCACAAGACCCTGCGCGGTCCGCGCGGCGGCATGATTCTCGCCCGGGCCAATCCCGAGATCGAGAAGAAACTCTCCTCGCTTGTCTTTCCGGGCACGCAAGGCGGCCCGCTCATGCACGTCATCGCCGCCAAGGCCGTCGCGTTCAAGGAAGCGCTCGAACCCTCCTTCACCGAGTACCAGAAGGCCGTCGTCGGCAACGCCCGCGCGATGGCCGCGCGGCTCGCCGAACGGGGCTACGACATTGTCTCGGGCGGAACCGACAACCATCTTTTCCTGGTCGACCTTCGCGCGCGTCCCTACACCGGCAAGGAGGCCGAGGCCCGTCTCGAAAGCGCCCGGATCACGGTGAACAAGAACGCCGTGCCCGGCGATCCGCGTCCCCCTATGCAGACGAGCGGCCTGAGATTTGGCACCCCGGCGGTGACCACGCGCGGGCTCGACCGCGACGATGTGGTGCGCGTGGCCAACGCCGTCGCCGATCTCCTCGACGCCCCGGATGCGGACGGGGTGCGCGCCCGTGTCGAGGCCGAGGTCGACGCCCTCTGCCGCGACCATCCCGTCTACGCCTGAGGACCTTCCCGTGCGCTGCCCCTACTGCGGTGGAGGGGAGACCCGGGTGATCGAGACCCGCGAGCCTCCGGAACGGGGCATCGTCCGCCGCCGCCGCTCCTGCGAGCGCTGCGGCGAGCGTTTCAATACCTCCGAGAAGGTGGAAGCCCGCATTCTCAAGGTCGTCAAGCGCAACGGCCGGAGGGAGCCTTTTGCGGAAGACAAGCTGCGGTCGGGGATCGATCGCGCGCTCGAAAAGAGGCCGGTTCCCGCGGAGTCGGTCGAGGCGCTCGTCGGGCGGTTGCTCGTCCGCGTGGCGCGTTATCCCGAACGCGAGCTGCCGACCCCGCTTCTCGGTGAATGGGTGATGGCGGAGCTGCGTGATCTCGACGAGGTGGCCTACGTCCGCTTCGCCTCCGTGTACCACGAGTTCCAGGATCTCGATGCGTTCCGGCGCGAGATCGAGCAGCTCAAGGGACAACGGGCCCGCTCCACCCGCGAACGGCCGTCCCGCCGCAACCCCGCGCCCCGGTCAGCGACGCCGTTCGGGATCGGTTCTGGATGGCCCGTGCGCTCGCGTTGGCGGCGCGAGGCCGGGGAACCACCGATCCGAATCCGGCCGTGGGGTGTGTTCTGGTCCGCGACGATGCCCCCGTGGGCGAAGGTTGGCACGAACGGGCCGGCGGCCCGCACGCCGAGATCCGCGCGCTCGACGCGGCGGGCGAGAAGGCGCGGGGTGCGACCGCCTACGTCAGCCTGGAACCCTGCGCTCACCACGGCCGGACACCGCCTTGCGTCGGGGCGCTTCTGGCCGCCGGTATCGCGCGCGTCGTCGCCGCCGTCGAGGACCCCGACCCGCGGGTACGCGGGCGCGGGGTCGCGGCCCTGCGGGCCGGAGGTTGCACGACCGACACCGGTGTCCTCGAGGAAAACGCCGTCGTTCTCAACCGGGGGTTTTTCACGCGCCACCTCCGGGGCCGACCCTGGGTCGTGCTCAAGGCCGCGCTCAGCCTCGACGGTGCTTTCACCGCCCGGGCGGGCGAGCGGACCACCGTCACCGGCGAGGACGCTCGGCGCGACGTCCACCGGTTCCGCGCCGCCGCCTCGGCCGTGCTCACCGGGGCGGGGACGGTCCTCACCGACGATCCCCGGCTCGACGTCCGGTTCCCCCTCGATCCGCCGCCCCGCCAGCCTCTGCGGCTCGTCTGGGACCGCGAAGGACGCACCGACCCCCAGGCCCGGGTCTACCGGGCTCCCGGGACCAGCGCCATCGTTACCACCGCGCGCCACGCCGCCCGCTACGCCGCGGCGGGCATCGAGCCGATCGTCCTCGACGTCAAGACCGGTGACGACGACCCGTGGCGTCGGTTGCTTGGCTGCCTGGCCGAGCGCGACATCAACGTCCTTTGGGTGGAGAGCGGCCCGCGCTTGACGGCGTCGTGTCTTGCGGCCGGGTGCCCCGACGAACTCGTCGTTTATCTGGCCCCCCGCTTCTTCGGCGGAGGAAACTACGGTCTCGCCGCGTCCTCCACGCCGCTTTCCGGACAGGGTCTTCTCTGGGTCGACGCCCGCCCGGTGGGGAGTGATCTCCGTCTGCGGGCGGTGCGCGAGGAACACGCGCGGTGGGCGCCGCATCTCCGGCAGGACCTCTGATGTTTACGGGGCTTGTGGCCGCAACCGTTCCGGTTCTTTCGGTCGAGGAATTCTCCACGGGGGGGCGGCGTCTCGCGCTCCGCTGGCCGGAGAATCTCGCGCGGCCCAGGGCGGGGGACAGCGTCGCCGTCGATGGCGTGTGTCTGACCGTCCGGGCGGGGCGCGGACGGACCGTCGGTTTCGATCTCTCTCCTGAGACGCTCGCCCGAACCACCCTCGGAACACTGCGCCCTGGGGCGCGCGTGCACCTCGAGCCGTCCTTGACGCTCAACACTCCTCTCGGGGGGCACTTCCTTACGGGTCACGTCGACGGCGTGGGGGATGTCCGCGCGCTCGTTCCCCTCGGCGACGCTTTCGTCCGGCTCGAGATCGAGGTGCCCCGGCCCCTTCTGCCCTTGATCGCCGTCAAGGGATCGCTCGCCGTCGACGGGGTGAGTCTCACCGTCAACAGCAAACGCGGCCCGCGCCTTTCTTTCGTGATCGTTCCCCACACTCTTGAGGTGACCCGCTTGGGTGACTGTCGGGTGGGCACGCGTGTCAATCTTGAAGTCGATCTCATCGCCCGCTATGTGCACGCGGCGCTGGCTGCGGGCAATGGATCGGCCAAGGGCGGACGACGCCGCCCGGGGTCGTGACTGTCACAAGCCGGCTCGCGCCCGTTTCGGCCACGAGGAGGACGTCGGGCCGGAGCCACGCGAGCCCTTCGGGCCCATCAAGACGGCGGGCAAGTGTGCGTACCTCCTGCGTGCGGAGGTCGATCACACGGATCGCGCCGTTGAACGTGTCGGCCACGTAGAGGTCGTGGCCCGCCACGGCGAGCCCTTCGGGGTGCTGAAAAAGAGCCCGATTGAGCGGGCCGTTGCGGTCGCCCCAGATGAAGAGACCCTGCCCGGCGACCGTGCGCACGAGCCCCGTTCGTGGGAAGAGCTCCTGGATCGAGGAACTCTCGGGGGAGGCGACGAAAATTCCGCCCCCGGGCGCCGCCGCGAGCGCGGTGGGTTGGGCAAACCGTGCGTTGTGACGTGGCCCGTCCCTCAATCCTTCCCGGCCGTCCCCGGCCCAGAGGTCAACGCGCCCGGTGCGGAGATCGAGACGGAAGACCTGATGGGATCCGGCCATCGCGATCCAGAGGCCGCCTCCGCGGCACCGCAGAAGCCCCCACGGAGCGTTGAGCGCGATCGTGCCCGCCGGACCGGTGGCCCGGCGGGCGTAACCGGGGGAGCCGGTGCCGGCCAGCGTGTGCACGCGCAGCGTGTTCAAGGCGACGGTCCGGATGAGATTGTTCCCCGTGTCTGCAACGTAGAGGCGCGTGCGGCCAAACGCCACGCCTTCGGGATGGTCGAAGCGGGCGGCGTTCGCCGGCCCGTTGCGGTCTCCGGCGATCCCGTCGCCGATGACGGCCTGCACGCGGCCGTGCAGGCCACAGAGCAGGATCCGGTTGGCCGTCGTGTCCGCGACCGCAACGAGGCCGTCTCCGACGGCGACGTCCCCCGGCCAGCGCAAGAGGCCTTGGGGTCCCGCAGGGGGGACGAGCGGCAGAGGTTGGGGTGCGAGACGGTGCGTGGCCAAGGCGCGGGCGCGGAGGCGGCTCACCGCCGCCGCCAGCGATGCGTAGGAGGTCTCGCCAACCCAGGCGGCCCGGGGATGTTCTCGGGGACCCAGGAGCAGGAAGGTGGGCCAGGCGTCCACGCCGTAGGCGTTCCACAACCGGAGTCCGCGGTCGAGCATGACGGGCTCACGCACGTCGTGGGCCGCCAGGAAGACCTTGAGCGCGGGCAGCGTTCCGGAATCGGTGAACTTGGGGCTGTCGATGCCGACGACGGTGAAGGCCCGCGGATGAGCGGTTTCAAGGCGGGCGAGGACCGGGAGCATCTGAACGCAGTTGATGCACCCCGGTGTAAAAAAATCGAGGAGTACGATGCGTCCGCCCAGCGCTCCCAGACCGAGCGGTCGCGCCACCCCGAGCCAAG
>JAKAQQ010000103.1 GCA_021819635.1 Pseudomonadota bacterium | reverse complement strand
TTCCGATCTCGTCGGTGTAGGGCACCCGGTCGCTTCCCTCGAGCTCGATCCCGACGGCAAAATCGTTGCACGCCTCCCGCCCTCCCCAGGAGGAACGGCCGGCGTGCCAGGCCCGCTCGTGGAAGGGCACGAACTGGACCGGGGCCCCCGTCCGGTCGATCAGGAGATGGGCGGACACGCGGAGCGTGCGGAGATCCTTCCCGACCCAGGGTTCGTCGGGAAGCGCCGCGCCCGCAAGAAGAGCTTCCGGCCACGGGGTGCCAAAGGCGCCGGGTGGAAGACTGATGCCGTGGACGACGACCAGTTCGGGAACGCAGCCGGACGGGCGCGCGTCGCGGTGGGGCGAGGGGCGCCAGCGCGTCCCGACGAGCCGGCCCGCCGGAACGTCGATCCTATAATGGGGTTCCGCAGGGGGGGAAGGCAAGGAGTTCACCGCGAGGGATCGTCGGAGAGTCACGTCACGGGTCGCGATCGTATGCACGGTTCATCTTACCCCGAATCCCCGCCCCCCGACCCCCCCGTCCCGGGGGCAAACCGGCGCTGGATCGAGCGCGATCTCGGTGTCCTCTGGCACCCCTGCACACAAATGAAGGACCACGAGCGGACGATCCCGCTCGTCCCCATCGCCCGCGGGCAAGGTCCGTGGCTCTACGACTACGACGGACGCCGCTACTTCGACGCCGTCAGTTCCTGGTGGGTCAACCTCTTCGGCCACGCCCACCCGGCGATCAACGCCCGGCTGTCCGCGCAGCTCGAAACCCTTCCGCACGTTCTGCTCGCGGGGGTGGGCCACGCCCCCGCCATTGAACTCGCCGAGCGTCTCCTCGCCCGGGCCGGGGCGGGGTACGCCCGCTGTTTCTACGCCGACGACGGCTCGACGGGCATCGAGGTGGCCCTCAAGATGGCCTTTCACGTGCACCGCAACCAGGGCGCCCACCGCCGCGTGCGCTTCGCCGCCCTCCGCGGGGCCTACCACGGCGAGACGCTGGGGGCCCTCGGGGTCGGCGACGTCGAACTCTACCGCAGCGTCTACGCGCCGCTCCTCCTCGAGCCCGTCCGGATCGCCCCCCCCACGGTGGAGGACACGGAGGACGGGGGCGATCTCGAGACGGCGGTCGCCCGCCGGCTCGAGGAAGCCCGGGCGCTCTTTGCCCGCCACGGCGACGACCTCGCGGCCCTCGTGGTCGAGCCCCTGGTGCAGTGCGCGGGCGGCATGCGCATGCACCCGCCCTCCTTCCTCGACGGACTTGCGGCCCTGTGCCGCGAGCACGGCGTTCTCCTCATTGCCGACGAGTGCGCGGTCGGCATGGGCCGCACGGGGCCGTTCTTCGCGCACCGCCGCTCGCAGGCCCGCCCCGACATCATCGTCCTCTCCAAGGGCCTCACCGGAGGATACCTCCCGCTCGCCGCGGTCCTCGTCTCGCGGCCGGTCTACGACGCGTTTTACGACGACGATCCGTGGTCGCGCGCGTTCCTGCACTCGCACAGCTACACCGGGAACCCCCTCGCCTGCACGGCGGCGCTCGCCACCCTTGACCTTCTGGACGATCCGGGTCTCGCCCCCCACAAGGCAGGCCTGGAGCGCGCGATCGACGAGGCCACCGCGCCGCTGCGCGAGCACCCGCACGTGGCCCACGTCCGCCGAACGGGCCTCATCTTCGCCGCCACCCTCGTGCGCGAGAAACACGGCGCCCGCCCCTACCCGGCCGAAGAACGGCACGGCCTGCGCGTCTTCCGCTACGGCCTGGCGCACGAGGCCTGGCTCCGCCCGCTCGGCAACGTCGTCTACCTCATCCCGCCGTACGTCGCGACCGAGGAGGAGATCCGGCGGGTCGTGGCGGTGCTCGCGGCCGGGGTCGACGACGCCACCCGGGACTGATCCGGTGCGCCGGCTCCGGCTCCCTCTCCCCCCGCCGGTCGAGCCCCGGAGCCTGCGCCCGCTCGACGAGTCGAGACGCCACTACCTGCGCGACGTCCTTCGCCTCGACGACGGAGCGGCCCTCGTCGTCTTCGACGGCACGGGGGGGGAGTGGGCGGCGTGCCTCGGCCGCGACGACTCGGGCGGGAGCGTCCTGGCGATCGGGGAGCGGCTCCCCGATCCCGGGTCCGATCCCGCGCTGCCGGTCGTGCTCGTCCAAGCCCTCACCCACGCCCGAAGCATCGACGAGGTCGTCGCGCGGGCCACCGAGATCGGGGTGGGGACCATCGTCCCGGTGCTCGCCGCCCGCGGCCGCGTCCGCCTCGACGCCGCGGGAGCGGGGCGCCGGCAGTCCCGCTGGCGCACGATCGCCGCGGGGGCCGCGCGCCAATGCGGACGCACGCGTGTCCCCGACTGCACCACGCCCCGGCCGCTCGCCGAGGCCCTGGCCGCGTTCCCCCCCGCCGCGCCCGGGGAACGCCGCCTGCTTCTCACCCCCGAGGCACCCCACCCTCTGGGAGGCGACGGCGCCCCGCCCGAGCGGCTTGTCCTCATGATTGGTCCGGAGGGCGGCTGGACGGAAGAAGAGAAAGCGCTGGCCGCCCGGCACGGGTTCGAGCCGCGACGACTCGGACCGCGGACACTGCGCACGGACACCGCCGGCCTCGTCGCCCTGGCCGTCGCGGGCGTGCTCTGGGGCGACCTCAACGACTGAGGCGATTCCCGCCCTCAGGGAGGAGGGGGGAGAGCCGCAAGATCCCGTTCGAGACGCACAAAGTCCGGGATGACCGGACGGTCGTTGCCGAAGCGGATCTGAGCCCAGAGTCCCGGCGTGTCCTTCGCCTCCGCGTCCGGGCGCAGCACCGTATCGGTCACCCGGAGGAGATAGGGGTAGCCCCGGGTCACAAACATGTAATACGCGCGGTCTCCTCCCCCGAGGGCCAAGGCGCAGACGAGCCGGGAACGTGGCGTGGGGGGCGGGACGGACTCCCCGTAGTAGCCCTCGAGCGAGAGGACCGGGAGGACCCGGTCCTGCCACGAGCGCCAACCGAGGTGCCACGCGGGCGACCCCGGGACCGGCGGCCGGACGACCCCCGTTCCCATGACCTCCACGATCATGTCGCGGGGGAGAATGAGCTTGCGCCCGACGAGAGGGACGAGGAGGCAGTAGAGCTCGCGTGGCCCGGAGGCGGGGGGAACGCTCACGACGCACGCCCCGTACGAAGGTGGGCCAGACGGGGCACGAGACGGGCCAGCGTGTCGAGGAGTTCCTCCTCACGGTAGGGTTTGGAAAGGTAGGCGTTGACACCCACGGACCGCGCGTGCTCGCGGTGCTTCTCGCCGCTGCGCGAGGTGATCATGACGACGGGGATTGCCCGCAGCCGCTCGTCCCGCCGCATGTGCCCGGTCAGCTCGAACCCGTCCATGCGGGGCATTTCGATGTCGACCAGGGCCACGTCGGGGACCCGTTCGCCCAGAAGGGCGAGCGCGTCGACCCCGTCCTTGGCGGTGACCACCTCGAGACCGTGACGCTCCAGGAGACGCTGGGAGACACGCCGCATCGTGATCGAATCGTCGACGACGAGCGCGAGAGGGCGCTGCACCACGGCGTCCTCGACCGCCTCCCCGCCGGCGGCCACACGCCGGGCCGAGCGCACGAGCCCCGCCCCGTCGAGGATGAGGACGATGCTTCCGTCGCCCAGGATCGTGGCGCCGGAAATCCCGGCGATGCTCGCCACCTGGGCGCCCACGGGCTTGACCACGATCTCGCGGTTGCCCTGGATGGCGTCGACGGCAAGCGCCACGAACTCCTGCCCGGCGCGCACGAGAAGAAGCGGGACGCTCGGCACGTCGGGGGGCTGCCAATGCGCCTCGCCGAGGAGGAGGCCGGCGAGAGTCTCGAGCCGGTAATCGTGCGCGCCGTAGCGTACGGTGGGGCGGGACTTCCCGCGGGCGAGTTCGTGCTCGCGCCGCGGCAGGCGCGCGACGCCTTCCACGGAGGTGAGCGGAACGGCGAACGTGTGGGCGCGCACGTTGACGAGCAACGCCTGGGTAATGGCCAGGGTGAAGGGCAGGCGGAGGCGGATCACCGTGCCCTCGCCGGCACGCGATTCGATGTCGAGCGTCCCGGCGAGATCCCGGATCTCGTTGGCCACGATGTCCATCCCGATGCCGCGCCCGGCGCTCTGGGTGACCGCGGAGGCGGTGCTGAATCCGGGCCGGAAGACAAAGGCCAGAAGATCCGCTTCGGCGACGCGTTGCCCGGGCGCGAGGAGACCGAGGCCCTCGGCGCGGCGGCGGATGGCGTCGTAGTTCAGCCCCCGGCCGTCGTCGCGCACCTCGATGAGGACCTCCGAGCCCTCGCGGCGGAACTCGCAGCGCACGACGCCCGTCTCCGCTTTCCGGGCGTGGCGGCGTTCCTCGGGGGGCTCGAGTCCGTGGACCACCGCGTTGCGGACCATGTGCTCAAGCGGCGCCGTGATCCGCTCGAGGAGACGGCGAGATCGG
>JAKAQQ010000102.1 GCA_021819635.1 Pseudomonadota bacterium | reverse complement strand
TCCGATCTAACCGGGAGGATCAACGAGGCGCTCTCGCTCGTCTGCGCCTCGCGAAAGTCCCCCGGGGCGTGCCGGGGGACGAGGATCCTCCGTCCTGATCGCGGGTCCCGCCCCGGTCGTGCCCGGAGCAGGGGGGCGGCCATGGGCCTGCGTCGGAGATCCGGCGTGACCGGTTGCGGTGGACGCCCGGAGCGGACGCCCGCGACGACGGGGGGCACCCCCGGATCTCTTGGCCGCTCCTCCGTCGCGGATAGAATGCAGGAGGCCGAGCCTTCAGGAACGCCCGCGTGCGCCTTCCGCTGACCCCCGATTCCTTCCGGCGTCTCCCGCCGCTGAGTGCCCACGCCGTGGTTGTCCTCATCCTCGTGGGGGCGGCGCTCTGGTTCTACAGCCGTCCGCGTCTTCCCATCGAGACGACGAGCCTGGGTGTTCTTGCGTTTCTCCCGTTCTTCTTCGCCGTTGCCCCCCTGCGTCTTGACGGGCACCGGCTGGATCCTACGGTTTTCTTCACCGGGTTCAGCGACCCGGCGCTTGTGGCCATCGTGGCCCTCATGATTGCCGGCAGCGCCGTCGTCCGCACGGGGGCTCTCGCCCCTCTCGTCCATCTGCTCGCCCGCGTCTGGAGACGTGCCCCGCGGTTTGCACTCCTTCTCGTTCTCCTCACCACGGGATTCCTGAGCGCCTTCGTCAACGACACGCCGCTCGTCATCCTCCTGATCCCGATGCTCATCGAGATTGCGGCGAACACCGGAGGGTCCCCCTCGCGCGTGCTCATGCCCATGGGGTTCGCCGCCCTCATCGGGGGCATGTCGACCACGATCGGGACGGCCACGAACCTCATCGTCGTCTCCTTTGCCCGTCGCCTGGGTCTTCCGCCGATGGGCATGTTCTTTTTCGCGCTTCCGGCCGTCTGCGCCGGCGGTGTCGGCCTCCTCTATCTCTGGCTCGTTGCCCCGCACCTTCTCCCCGACCGTCACCCCCTTGTGCACGACGCCTCGGTGCGCCGGTTCCGTGCGCTCCTCGAGATTCCGGAGACGAGCCCGGGCGTGGGCCAGACCCTTGCCGCGATCCAGAGGACCGCGGAGGGCATGCGGGTCCGTCACCTCCTGCGTGCCGGTACGCTCCCCATCGTCCCGCTCCCGGATCTCGCGCTTGAGGCCGGGGATCGCCTCGAGATTGAGGACACGCCCACGCGCCTCAAGGAGTACGAAACCCTCCTCAAGGGTCAACTGTTTGCGGGCGGGAAGCCGTGGCCCGAGGGGGAGGGCGCCGAGGTCCAGGACGACCAACAACTGGCTGAAATCGTCGTCATGCCCGGCTCCCACCTGAGCGGAAGGGCGCTGAAGGATCTTGAATTTCCCACCCGCTACGATCTCGTTCCGCTCGGGATCTACCGGCGCGGCTCGCCCATCCACTCGCGGAACATCGAGGAGGAGCGGCTCCAGCGCGGGGACGTGATCCTCGTCCAGGGCGCGCGCGAGCGCCTCGCGCAGCTGAGGGCGGCGGGCCGGCTCACTCTCCTCGACGCCACCACCGATCTTCCGCGCAGCACGAAGGCCAACCTCACGCTGCTGATCATGGCGGCCATCGTCCTCCCCTCGGCCCTCGGGCTGCTTCCGATCGCGGTCACGGCGCCCTTCGGCGTCCTCCTCATGGCGGCGACGGGCTGCATTCGCTGGAAAGAGGCCGGGGAAACCGTGAACGTCGGCGTCGTCCTCCTCATCGCCGCCGGCGTGGCCCTGAGTCTTGCGCTCGTCGACACGGGGGCGGCGCAATTCCTTGCCTCCCTGATTCTCCTCAGGGCCCACGGCTGGCCCCCCACCCTCCTCGTGGGGCTCATCCTGGTGGCCGTGGCCGTCCTTGGCAACGTGGCCTCGCACACCACCGCGGCCCTCATCGGGCTTCCCATCGCGGTGGCCATGGCCCACGGTCTTGGGTTGCCCCCGACCCCCTTTCTCCTGGCGGTCCTCTTTGGGGCCAACCTCGGCTACGCCACCCCGCTTGCCTACCAGACCAACGTTCTCGTCATGAACGCCGCGGGCTACGAGTTCCGTGACTTTCTTCGGGTGGGGTTGCCCCTTCTTGTCGTCATGGCCACCCTCCTGAGTTTCCTCATTCCCGTCTTCTTCCCGTTCCACTGACGAGGGGGCGCCGTCTCGTGCGCGCGACGGTGGCCGAAGGGGACCGGCCCGTGCCTCAGGCTTCGGCTCCGTGCCAGAAGGCCCAGAAGACGACGATGAGCATGGCGACGATGTAGAGCCGGAGCCCCCAGAAGACCGCCTGCTGCCAAGGCTTGAACTTCGAGCGGGTAATCGGGGCCAGGGGCTGGGTCCACGCCTCGGTCTCGAGGAGGGACCGGATGTCCTGGGCGGGATAGTCTTCGAGTTTTTTCATGGGGGTGTCTTCTCAGAAGGTCTTGGGGAAGAGGGTGACGACGCCGTAGAGGGCGTTGCAGATGATGAGGAGGACTAGAATCGCGATCGAGACGGCGTTGCGCCGTGGGCTGTTCACGTACGCGCCCATGAGTTCCCGGTCGTTGAGGAGCATGAGGAGGAACAGCATGGCCGCCGGCATGAACACCGTCGCGATCACCTGCACGCTCAGATTGAGGAATCCGAGCGGAAGATGGGGCAGGATCACGAACGCCGCGGCCAGGAGCGTGCCGAAGAGGGCCGGGGCATAGAACGCCCAGGCGTCCCGCGGGCGCGCGTTGATCGAGCGCGGAAGGTCGAAGGCTTCGCCGATCGCCCAGGCCGAGCTGGCCGTGATGACGATGGAGGCGATGAGGCCGGCCTCGACGAGGCCGAGCGCAAAGAGTTTGGCCCCCACCGGCCCGACGCGCCGCACGAGCGCGTGGAGGATGGTAAGCGCCGAGAGGTTGCGGGCGTCGGGAAGTCCGTGGAGAAACGCCCCGCCGAGCGTGATGATCGCGATCGCCACCACGACCATGCCGGTCACCCCGATCATGAGGTCGCGCCGGCTCGCCGGGATGTCCGCGGGCAGGAGCCCCTTGTCGACGACGCAGGATTGCTGGAAGAAGAGCTGCCAGGGAGCGATGGTGGTCCCGATGTTGGCCGAGAGCAGCATGAGGAAGGTCGCCGAGAGGAAGCCGCCGGGCAGGATCCAGCCCGAACCCACGAAGGCGCGGGCCACCGCCCCCCAGTCCGGGTGGGCGAGGAGGACCACCGGGACGAACACCAGGTTGAAGGCGGCCACCCAGAGCGAAATCCGTTCCCAGCTCCAGTAGCGCAGAAAGACGAGCACGTACGCGACGAAAAGGAGGGCCAGGAGGATGCTCAACCACCCCGGGACGCCAAAGAAGGCGAGCCCGATGCGGATCCCGATGAACTCGGTCATGAGCGTGAGCACGTTGGCGGCCACGAGGTCAAAGAGCGAGAAAATTCCCCAGAACGGTCCGTAACGGCGCCAGATGAGCTCGGCGTGCCCGCGGCGGGTGACCGCCCCGAGCCGGATCGTCATCTCCTGGACGACGTAGGCGATAAAGCCGAGCGGGATGATGAGCGGGAGAAAGATCCCGAGACCGTAGGCGGCCCCGGTCTGGGCGTAGGTGAGGACCCCCCCCGCGTCGTTGTCGCCGAGCATCACGAGAATGCCCGGCCCCACCAGGGCCATGGCGAGGAGGAGGCGGCTCGCAAGCGTGCCGCGGCGCCTGAGCTCCTGAACGTGCAGCCGGTCGCGCAGCCGGTGACGGAACCCCTGAACGTCGTCCGGGAGCGCGGCGGCGGGAATGTCCTTGACGACGGTGTTCATGACGTAGCCCTCAAGCGGATGGAGTGCGGTCTCTCCAGTCCGTCGCGCAATCGGCCTGCGTCGACACGCGCGCGCCGCGCTCGGCGCACGCGTTGCTTGCGTCGGTCCGTCCTCGGGGAAGGGTGTGTCGACCGGCAGAGGGCCTGTCGGGCGGCTAGACGCCCCTTCGGCGGTCCTCTCGCCGTCGGGATCTCACGTCACGCTGGGGCGGGAGGCGATCGCCGACGGCTCGGAGGAGCCCGTGGTGGGGAGACGACTACTACAACAATCGTTCACAGTCGGTCGATCGTCACGGCAAAACCAGACGGCGGGATTATACGGGGCAAGTGCACGGAATGCAAGAGGGCGCACGCCCAAGCCGGTCCGCCGGGCGTGGGGGGCGCCCGGCGAGGGGTTGCGGGCTCAGAGCCTCTGCCGGAGTACGTAAGGGAGGATGCCCCCGTGGCGGTAGTACGCCCTCTCCATCGGGGTGTCGAGACGGACACGCGCGCGGAAGCGGATCTCCCGTCGGCCGTGGGCGACGACCTCGATCTCTTCCGTGCCGTCACCGATTTCGGCCGGGAAGTCGTAGGTCTCGTGTCCGTCGAGGCCGAGGGAAGCGGCGCTTTCGCCGGGGCGGAACTGGAGGGGAAGGACCCCCATGCCGATCAGGTTCGA
>JAKAQQ010000101.1 GCA_021819635.1 Pseudomonadota bacterium | reverse complement strand
CTCGAGCTCCATGCGCATCTGATTCATGCCGAGGCGCAGGGCGATCGGGGCGTAGATCTCCAGTGTCTCGCGGGCGATCCGGCGCTGCTTGAGCGGGGGCATGGCGTCGAGGGTGCGCATGTTGTGCAGGCGGTCGGCGAGCTTGATGAGGATGACCCGGATGTCCTCGATCATGGCGAGGACCATCTTGCGGAAGTTGTCGGCCTGGGCTTCGTCGTGCGAACGGGCGTTGAGCTGGGAGAGTTTGCTCACGCCGTCGACGAGTTCGGCGACGGTGGGGCCAAAGTGCTGGACGAGCGCCTCGTGGGTGAGCGGCGTGTCCTCGAGAACGTCGTGCAGCAGCGCCGCGGCGACGGTCTCGACATCGAAACGGTAACCGACGAGGATACGGGCCACGGCCACGGGATGCTCGACGTACGGTTCCCCCGACAGACGCCGCTGCCCGCGGTGGGCGAGCCGGGCCAGCCGGTAGGCCCGTCGCACGACGGCCACCTGATCCTCCGTGAGGTAACGCCCCGCTTCGGTGAACAACTGCTGGACGCGCCGTTCGCGCAGGCTCGCAAGCGGCCAGTGACGGAGGGGGGAGGTCACACCGGCCATCGTCGCGGGAGCCCTTCGCGTCGGACGGGGGTCCCCCTTTTCAGAAGGACTCGTCCACCTCGCTCGGGACGGTCGTGCTCTCCCCGAAGAGCGTGACCGCCGGTCGCGCCACGACCCGAGGCGGCTCGGGCTCGTCGAGAATCTCGCGGCCCACGTGGCCCTCGGCGATCTCGCGCAGAGCGACGACCGTGGGCTTGTCGTGAGCCCAGGGCACGCGCGGATCCGCACCGTTCGCAAGCGAGCGAGCGCGGCGGGAGGCGACGAGCACGAGCTCGAAGAGGTTGGAAATACGATCGCTGCAGTCTTCGACCGTTACACGTGCCATGGGACGGATCCTCCGTACAGGGGCGTCGGGAGAATTCCCTCCGCCCGTGGTTCAGTGTAGCCGAGGTCGGCGGACACGGGTCAGGACACCTCGGGCGGGGTGATGGGTCCGGCGTCCGCGGCGGGCTCGGCGTCCGTCTCGCTGGACACGAAGGCGGCCTCCGCGGCACGCAAGGCGTCGTTTTCCCGGCTCTGGGCCCGCTGCTTGCGGTAGCGGTTGTAGACGAAGCCGGTGCCGGCCGGAATCAGGCGCCCGACGATCACGTTTTCCTTGAGACCGCGCAGCTCGTCCCGCTGCCCGCGCACCGCGGCCTCGGTCAACACCCGGGTGGTCTCCTGGAACGAGGCCGCGGAAACGAACGATTCGGTCGCGAGGGACGCCTTGGTGATCCCAAGGAGGAACGGCCGTGACGTGGGCAGCGTCTTCTCCTCCTGCGCAAGGGCGTCGCACTCCTCAAGGAAGCGGGTCCGGTCGACCTGCTCCCCAGGCAAGAAGCGGCTGTCGCCGGCGGTGGCGATCTCGATCTTGCGCAGCATCTGACGGATAATCGCCTCGATGTGCTTGTCGTTGATGCGCACGCCCTGGAGACGGTACACGCCCTGGATCCCGCGCACGAGGTGATCGGCCAAGGACTCGACCCCCTGAAGGCGCAGAATGTCGTGCGGGTCGCGCTCGCCGTCGCAGATGACGTCACCGCGCTCCACCCGCTCGCCTTCAAAGACGGAGAGCTGACGCCATTTCGGGATGAGCACCTCGTGGGCGTGGCCCTGATCGTCGGAGATGATCACCCGCTGCTTGCCCTTGGTCTCCTTGCCGAAGCTGACCAGGCCGGAGTGCTCGGCCAGGATGGCCGCGTCCTCGGGCCGCCGGGCCTCGAAGAAGTTCGCGACCCGCGGGAGACCCCCGGTGATGTCGCGCGTCTTGCTCGACGCGCGGGGGATCCGCGCGAGGACATCGCCCACGCACACCCGCGCGCCTTCCTGAACGGCGACGAGCGCCCGCGGGGTCAGCACGTACTGCACGGGGATGTTGGTTCCCGACATGCAGACCTCCCGTCCGTGGCTGTCGAGGAACTGGATCGTCGGGCGCAGGTCGCGCACGGCCCCCGCGCGCTGCTTGGCGTCCATGACCGCGACGCTCGTCAACCCGGTGGCCTCGTCCACCTGGCGGCTCACCGTCACACCCTCGACGAAGTCCTTGAAGCGCACGACGCCCTCGACCTCCGAAATGATCGGATGCACGTGCGGGTCCCAACTGGCGATGTGATCGCCGGCCGCGACCTCGGTCCCGTCTTTCACGAGCACGTTGGCGCCGTAGGGAACACGGTAGCGCTCGCGCTCGCGCCCAAAGGCGTCGATGACGCGGATTTCGCCGGAGCGCGACACCACCACGTAGTGCCCGCGCGGGCTCTTCACCGCCTTGATGTTCTGGAAGCGCACCGTCCCGTTGACGCGCACCTCAATACTGCTCGCCTCGACCTCGCGCGAGGCGGCGCCGCCCACATGGAAGGTCCGCATCGTGAGCTGGGTCCCCGGCTCGCCGATCGACTGGGCGGCGATGATCCCGATCGCCTCCCCGAGGTTGACCCGGTGCCCGCGCGCGAGATCGCGGCCGTAGCACTGGGCGCAGACGCCGTAGCGGGTTTCGCAGGTGATCACCGAACGCACCAGGAGGCGGTCGATCCCGACGTCCTCAAGACGTTCGACGGCGCGTTCGTCGAGGAGTGTTCCCCGTTCGAAGAGGAGCGACGCGTCGCGCGGGTCGTGGACGGACTCGGCCAGCACACGGCCGAGCACCCGCTCGCGCAGCGTCTCGGTGACCTCTCCGCCCTCGACCACCGGCGCAAGGTAAATCCCGCGGGCGGTGCCGCAGTCGTCCTCCGTCACCACAAGGTCCTGGGCGACGTCCACGAGCCGGCGGGTGAGGTAGCCGGAGTTGGCCGTCTTGAGGGCGGTGTCGGTCAGCCCTTTCCGCGCCCCGTGCGTCGAGATGAAGTACTGGAGCACGTTCAGTCCTTCACGGAAGTTGGCCAGGATCGGGGTCTCGATGATCGACCCGTCCGGCTTCGACATGAGGCCGCGCATCCCGACGAGCTGGTTGATCTGCGTTTCGGATCCACGGGCGCCCGAATCGGACATCGTGAAGATGCTGTTCATCGACGCTTCGCGGATGGGCGCGCCACCGTCGCGCGGCGTCACCCACGTGTTCCCGAGGTGCTCCATGGTGGCCTTGCTGATCTTGGAGCTGGCGGAGTTCCATTTGTCCACAATCTTGTTGTAGCGTTCGCCGTCGCTGATGACGCCCGAGCGGGACTGTTCCTCGACCGCGCGGACCTCGGCAAAGGCCTCCTCCAGAATCGTCTTCTTCTCGGGCGAAATCATCATGTCGTCGAGCCCGATCGAGATCCCCGAGCGGGTCGCCATGGAAAAGCCCAGATACATGAGCTGATCGGCGAAGACGACCGTATCCTTGAGCCCCTTGCGCCGGTAGCTGATGTTGACGAGGCTGGAGATCTCGCGCTTGGTCATGGTTTTGTTGACCAGCGCGAACGGCAGCCCCTCGGGCAGGATGGCGGAAAGAAACGCCCGCCCCGGGGTGGTCTCCACGAGCACCGGCGGTCCGTTCGGGTCGCGGTCCGGGAACCGGGACGCGCGGAGGCGCACCCGGATCCGGGCGTGCAGTTCGACCGCGCCCGCGTCGTAGGCCCGGCGGACCTCGTCGAGGTCCGCGAAGGCCATGCCCTCGCCCCGGCAGGCGGCCCTCTCGCGTGTCATGTAGTAGAGGCCCAGCACAACGTCCTGCGTGGGCACGATGATCGGTTCGCCCGTCGCCGGCGAAAGGATGTTGTTGCTGGACATCATGAGCGCCCGCGCCTCGAGCTGGGCCTCAAGCGAAAGCGGCACGTGCACCGCCATCTGGTCGCCGTCAAAGTCGGCGTTGAAGGCCGTGCACACCAGAGGGTGCAGCTGAATCGCCTTGCCTTCAATGAGCACCGGCTCGAACGCCTGAATGCCCAGGCGATGGAGCGTAGGGGCACGATTGAGAAGCACGGGATGCTCGCGAATCACCTCGTCGAGAATGTCCCAAACCTCGGGCCCCTCGCGTTCCACGAGACGCTTGGCGGCCTTGATGGTGGTGGCGATCCCGCGCGCCTGGAGCTTGCTGAAGATGAACGGTTTGAAGAGCTCAAGCGCCATCCGCTTGGGCAGCCCGCACTGATGCAGCTTGAGGGTCGGGCCAACGACGATGACCGAGCGTCCCGAGTAGTCGACGCGCTTGCCGAGGAGGTTCTGGCGGAAGCGCCCCTGCTTCCCCTTGATCATGTCCGCCAGGGACTTGAGGGCCCTCTTGTTCGTCCCCACCATGGCCCGGCCCCGACGGCCGTTGTCGAGGAGCGCGTCCACGGCCTCCTGAAGCATCCGCTTCTCGTTACGGATGATGATGTCCGGCGCGTTTAGCTCGAGGAGGCGGCGCAAGCGGTTGTTGCGGTTGATGACGCGCCGGTACAGATCGTTCAGATCAGAGGTGGCGA